>NZ_JBQHTM010000057.1:0-15956 GCF_052065695.1 Intestinimonas sp. HCP28S3_D6 | reverse complement strand
TAAATGTTTCCTGTTTCTTCATCCCCATACACCACCATTGCGTTGATAGTGTTATTATCCCACATCCGGAGCCTTTATGGTAGTGCGGATTAAATCAGAGATTCCCTAGAACTGCCTTGATGGAGACCATCCAGCAGGTGCGGGAAAATGCGGTCCAGATTACCGCGTCATAAAGGTGATGGCTGGCCCAGCTGTTTTTATCCGCCGCCTCTGGCGGCGGTGAAACGCCCGCCCGGAAGGGCGGGCGTTTCACGCAAGCATAGCGTTTTGATGTCAAAACGCGCTTGCAGGGGAACCCCCTGTCCCCAATGCCGCCTGCGGGCGGAACTTTTCGGCAAGGCTGCCGGAAGGTTTTCTGTGCAAAGATCGGGTTTGGTGAAATCATCAAACCCGATCTCATTTGGATACTGCATACCTTTAACAGCCATATGCGATACCGAAAATCGGGTTCGGCAACCTTGCCTAACCCGATTTTTTACCTATTGCTTTACTTTCCATGCCTGGGCAAGAAGATCCTCCACTGTTCCGTCCTCATCATACCACAGACACTTCACGGCGCAGTCCGGGAACCAGTCAGAACGCAGCAACGCCATGATCACCCGCCAAAGACAGGCAAAGTCGCCTGCTTCCCGGCCATAGGCTGTCAGACCACTACGATTTTCTGTACAGTGCAGGCCACCCCGTTCAAAGGCCCGTTGAACGACCTGCCTTGCGTACTCCAAGGAATATCCCCACTGTTCCAGCGCATCTGCCCGAAACGCGATCTCCAACCGCATGGACGCTTCTTCCGGCATCTCCACACCTCCCATCCTAAGTTTGAGTATCTTACCATCGAAAAGAACATTTTTCAACCATTTGTGCGGCGGTTTTTTCCGGTGTGAGGGTGTCTCATGAGACACCCTCGAATCATAGCGGGTGCATCATGAGACACCCAACTTTTTCTTTTAATCCGGACAGGGCTTGTCCGGATTACCTGTTATGATGGCCCCAAGAACCGGGGGGCGGCTCTGGAGCCGTCTCCCAAGAGGAGGAGAAACATGAACACACAAACACACCGCACCTGTATCCGCATGAGCAAGGAGGAATATGCCCTGCTGAAAGAGAAAAGCAGGGTTGCCGGGCTGTCCGCCAATGCCTGGCTGATGAGAGAGCTGGAGCGAAACCGCCCCATGCTCTACCGGGAGGAGGAGACGAGAGCGGCCATCGCCTTTACCGATGAGGCTGGCCGGGACATCAACGCCGTGGCCAGGGCATTCAACAGCGGCTGCGGCACCGCCCAGCATCTGGAACTTGCCCTCCATCGCCTGGCCCAGGTGGTGGAACGGTTCCAGCAGGTGAGAAAGCTGGGGTACCCCTATGCGGTATAAACATAAGCCACGACCACCTATGCGGGACAACAGCTGCTCTCTGTCTGTCCACATGACGGAGGAGCAGTACCAGCAGCTGTGCCGCTATCTGACTGTTACGGGGCTGCCAGTCACTACCTACTTTCGCAAGCTGATCCAGGGGGCAACGATTCGCACCCGAATGTCCAGGCAGAGGCTGGACCCGCATCCCGCCGTAAACCATATCTACTCCAACATCCGGCAGATCGCTCGCTGCCCAAGGGCCAGAGAACTCGCCCCGGAGCAGATCGCGCAGCTGGAGTTTCTGGCGGACAAGCTTTGCGAGGAATGCTTTCTTCTCTCCACCCAGCAATAGCCCCAGTGAGGCCACAGGAGGCCCCGTGTGGCCTCGCAGGCCCAGCGGAGGGACAGGTGTAGGCCCCAGAGAGAAACAGGGCGCTTTCAGCCAAATTGCCGGGATCGCCACTTTTGTGCCACAGGAGCAGAAAATTGCCTTTGACAATATTGTCAAAGGCGATCCGCGGGAGGAGCGGAATATACCACAGAGCCGGGAGACCGCTTTTGATGATATCGTCAAAAGCGCTGCCCAGGAAGGTTTGGCAAGGTTGCCGAACCTTCCCGACCAGAGATGGAGGAAACGAAAATGTCAGAAGAAGCGAAAGATGATGTTCGACAGGTAACCGTGGAACGCCTTCAACGCTCCCATGGGCGGCTCATCCAGGTGGTGTCTGTGTTCCCGGTACAGGGCAGCGCCACCCCGGAGGACAAGCTAAAAGCCCTCATCGACCTGGACGCACAGCAAGGGAAGCTGTGCGCCTAAAGGGCTGGACATTCCCCAGGCTTTGGGGTATTGTGTAGGCGCGATGCGCTGAATCGGTTTGACGAGAAAAAAGGAGGGCTGTATGAAACAGTCAAACCAGAATGAGATCACCGCCCTGTACTGCCGCCTCAGTCAGGATGACGGGGCGGACGGAGAGTCCAACAGCATCCAGAACCAGCGGAATATCTTGGAGCGGTACGCACAGGAGCACCGCTTCCCCAACCCCCGCTTTTATGTGGATGACGGCTATTCCGGAGGCAGCTTCAACCGCCCCGGCTTTCAGCAGATGATGGCAGATATGGAAAACGGGAAGCTCCGCACCATCATCACCAAGGACCTGTCCCGGCTGGGGCGCAATCAGCTCCACACGGGGCTTTACATCGAGGAACGCTTCCCCATGTTCGGCGTCCGCTACATCGCCATCAACGACAATGTGGACACCGACCGGAGTGAGAGCACGGAGCTGATGCCCTTCAAGAACCTATTTAACGAGTGGTTCATCCGGGACACCAGCCGGAAGATCCGGGCGGTACAGCGGGCCAAGGCGGAGCGCGGGGAGCGACTGGGCACCAGAGCGCCCTACGGCTACCGCAAGGATGAGCAGGACCGCAAGAAGCTGGTGGTGGACGAGGAGGCCGCCGCCGTGGTGCGGCGTATTTTCGCCCTGTGCGCCGCCGGGCAGGGACCCAGCCAGATCGCCCGGCTGCTGAAGCGGGAACAGGTGCTATGCCCTACGGCCTACGCTTACAAAACCTTTGGCGTTGCCCATAGCAGTCTGAATTTGAATGATCCCTATGGATGGTCTGACAGTACCATTGCCAACATGCTGGAGAATGAGATCTACCTTGGCAACACCATCAATCTCCGGTACAGCACCCGTTCCTACAAGGACAAGCGGAAAGTGGAACATCCCAGGGAGGAATGCATGGTGCTGGAAAATACCCACCCCGCCCTGGTGAGCCATGAGGTCTGGGATATGGTTCAGCGGGTACGCCAGCACAAACGGCGACCTACCAAGATGGACGAGCAGAACAAGTACTCCGGGCTGGTGGTGTGCGCCGACTGCGGGAGTACCATGGTGCTCCACCGCGCCCATACCATGAGCCGGTCCTACAATCACTTCACCTGCCGGACTTACAAGAAGGACGGCACCCTCTGCACCGCCCACTGTATCCGGGAGTGTGTGCTGGATGATGTGGTCCTGGAGGACCTGCGGCGGGTAACGGCAATGGCCAGGGAGCACACCCAGGAGTTTGCCGCGTACATCGGCAGCAGGCAGTCCGCAGAACTCCGAAGAGAGATGCGTGGGCTGGAACGGGAACTGACTGCTATGAAGAAGCGGAGCAGGGAACTGGACAGCATCTTCAAGCGGCTCTATGAGGACAGCGTCCTGGGGCGGATCACAGCAGAGCAGTTCCAGACACTCTCCGGCAGCTACACTCAGGAGATGGAAATGCTGAACAAGGCCATCCCGGAGAAGGAAACTGCCATCCAGAAGCTGCGGGAGCAGGTGTCCGGCACAGACCACTTTATCACCCTGGCAAAGCGGTACACGGACATCCAGGAGCTGACGCCGGAGCTGCTGCGACTGTTCATCCAAAAGATCGTGGTCCACGAAAAGGACGTGAAATGGAGCAAGCACGCTCAGCAGACAGTGGAGATCCACTACAATGACATTGGCTGTGTGGAACTGCCACAGCCGAAAGGTCAGTCCACCCCCAAGGGTGCATAAGACAAAAAGAAGTCCCCGGCAGATACTGCCGTAGCAATATCTGCCGGGGATTCGGACACCTGCAAAGTTACCCCTGTCAGGGGGAACGCACTCGGCTCCGCGGTTTTTTCATGTTCATTTGTCCAGCAGATGGCAGGACACGAAGTGGCCGGGGGAGATTTCCCGGGTGACAGGCAGTTCGCTTTTGCAGACCTCCATACACTTGGGGCAGCGGTCGTGGAAGGGGCAGCCCTTGGGGGGATCAGCGGGGTTGGGCACGTCGCCGTCCAGGTGGATGCGCACCTTGTCCTCCGACGGGTCCCGCTTGGGGATGGCGGAGAGAAGAGCCTGGGTGTAGGGGTGAGTGGGGTGGCGGTAGACCTCCTCGGTCTCCCCCTGCTCCACCATCCGGCCCAGGTACATGATGCCCACCCGGTTGCTGATGTGGCGGACCACGTTGAGGTCGTGGCTGATGAAGAGGTAAGAGAGCTTCAGCTCCTGTTGGAGCTCCATGAGGAGGTTGAGGATCTGGGCCTGGATGGACACGTCCAGAGCGGATACCGGCTCGTCAGCCACCACGAAGCGGGGTTTTGTGATGAGGGCCCGGGCGATGGAGATGCGCTGACGCTGGCCGCCGGAGAACTGGTGGGGGTATCGCTCCAGCTGCTCGGGGGCCAGGCCCACCGCGCCGGAGATCCATAGCACCTGCTCGTCCAGCTCCTTCTGGGAGAGGGAGAAGTGGGTGCGCAGGGGTTCCTCCAGCAGGCGGCGCACCGTCATACGGGGGTTAAGGGAGGAGTAGGGGTCCTGAAAGACCAGCTGCATGTCCCGGCGCTTTTGACGCAGGGACTCCTTGTCCAGGTTGTGGAGGTCCACGCCGTCAAAGGTGATGGCGCCGTCGGTGGGCTCGATGAGCCGGAGGATGCTCCGTCCGGTGGTGGACTTGCCGCAGCCCGACTCACCCACCAGGCCGAAGGTCTCCTGCTCCCGGATCTGGAAGGACACGTCCTCCACCGCGTGGACGTAGCCCACCGTCTTGCGGACCACGCCGCCCTTGATAGGGAAATAGGTCTTGAGATGCTGCACATCGAGCAGCACAGAGGGCTCGCTCATACCGCCGCCTCCTTCTCCGCTTCGCCGGCGTGGAGCCAGCAGCGGCACAGATGTCCGGGGGCCACCTCCGTGAGGGCAGGGGCCTTCTCTTTGCAGATGGCCATGCAGCGGTCACAGCGGTCGGCGAACCGGCAGCCGGTGCCGAAGTTGCCCGCCGTGGGCACGGTGCCCCGGATGGTGTAGAGCTCCTTGCGCTCGCCGCCCAGGGAGGTGACAGAGCGCAGCAGCCCGGTGGTGTAGGGGTGGGCGGTCTCATGGAAGATGGCGTCAACGCTGGCCTGCTCCACCACCTGGCCGGCGTAGAAGACGGCCACCTCCTCACAGGTCTCGGCGATGACGCCCAGGTCGTGGGTAATCATGATGACCGAGGTGTCGTAGCTCTCCCGTAGCTCGTTCATCAGGTCCAGGATCTGAGCCTGGATGGTGACGTCCAGGGCGGTGGTGGGCTCGTCGGCGATGAGGAGCCGGGGGTTGTTGATGAGGGCGATGGCGATCATCACCCGCTGAAGCATACCGCCGGAGAGGTGGTGGGGGTAGTCCGTCAAAATTTGCTCCGGACGGGGGATCTTGACCTTCTTGAGCATCTCCAGGGCAGCTTCGTGCATCTGGGCCTTGTTGAGGTCGGTGTGGAAGCGGAGGGTCTCGTTGATCTGCTCCCCGATGGTGTACATGGGGTCCAGGGCGGTCATGGGCTCCTGAAAGATCATGGAGATCTCCTTGCCCCGGAGCTTACGCAGCTCCGACTTGGGGAGGGAGGTGATCTCCACTTCCGCTCCATCTGCCTTCTGGAAGCGGATGGAGCTGCCCTTACCCACTGAGAGGGGGTAGGAGAGCAGGCCCATGATAGAGGAGCAGGTGATGCTCTTGCCGCAGCCGGATTCGCCCACTACGCCGAAGTTCTGTTTCTTGCCGATGTCCAGGTCGATACCCTCCACCAGCTTGACGGAGGGGACCTTTTTCCCCTTGTAGAGGTCAATGGAGAGGTCCCGCATTTCCAATAAATGTTCCATGGCAGGCCCTCCTTAGACTTTCAGCTTGGGGTCCAGCACATCCCGGAGGGCGTCACCCAGGATGTTGAAGACCAGAATGGTGATGACAATGAAGAGTAGGGGGAAGAGGGCCACCCAGGGGTCGCGGATCATGTCGGCCCGGCCCTCGGAGAGCATGGAGCCCCAAGAGGGATCGGGGGGCTGGATGCCCATGCCCAGGAAGCTGAGGGTGGCCTCGGTGAGGATGGCGCCGGAGAGGGCCAGGGTGGCCTGGACGGTAAAGGGAGCCACCACGTTAGGGGAGATATGGCGCACCAGCAGGGGCCAGGTCTTGACGCCTACGCTCTTGGCGTTCTGTACGTACTCCAGGCCCTTGGCCGAGATGACGGCAGCCCGGACGGTGCGGCAGAAGACGGGGATGTTGACGATGCCGATGGCCACCATGGTGGGGCCAATGCCCTTGCCCAGCACGGCAGAGATGAAGATGGCCAGCAGGATGGAGGGGAAGGCGAAGAGAATGTCCATAAAGCACATGATGATCCGGTCCACCCAGCGCTCGAAATAGCCGGCCACCAGGCCCAGCAGGTAGCCGCAGACGGCGCCGATACCCACGGCGATGATGCCCACCTCCAGGGAGACCCGGGCGCCGTAGATCACCCGACTGAGGACGTCCCGTCCGAATTTGTCGGTGCCGAAGAGGTGTTCGGCGGAGGGGGGCTGAAAACGCATGCCGATCTCATCATAGGGGTAGGGGGCAATGAGGGGGGCGAAGATGGCCACCACGATGAGGAGCAGGACGCCGATGATGCCGATTTTGCCCATAGGGTCCTTCCACAGGTCCCGGAGGGTACTGATGATACTTTTCATTTCAAGACCCTCCTTAGTCGTACGAGATCCGGGGATCGATGTAGGCGTAGAGCAGGTCCACGATGAGGTTGACCAGCACGTACACGAAGGCGATGAAGAGGACGCAGCCCTGGACCACGGGGTAGTCCCGGTTGTTGATGCCGGTGAGGGTCATGAGGCCCAGTCCGGGCAGGGAGAAGATCTGCTCCACCACCACGGCGCCGCCCAGCAGGGAGCCGATCTGGAGGCCCACCAGAGTGACGATGGGGATGAGGGCGTTGCGGAGGGCGTGCTTGAAGATGGCCACCCGCTCGCTGGCGCCCTTGGCCCGGACGGTCTTAATGAAGTCCTGCCGCAGGACCTCCATCACGGAGGAGCGGGTCATGCGCATGACCGAGCCCGACATGCTGCACCCCAGAATGAGGGCGGGGAGGAACATGATCTCCAGGTTTTTGGCCGGGTTTTCCAGAAGCCCCACATAGTCCAGCGGGGGGTAATAGCCGAAGAAAAGGGAGAGGACCAGAATCACCAGGATGGAGAGAGCAAAGCCGGGGACGGACACGCCCAGCAGGGCCACCACCCGGACCACCCGATCGGCCAGGGTGTTCCGCTTGACGGCGGCCAGGATGCCCAGGGGGAGGGCGATGCACCAGGAAATGATGGCGGCCAGGATGGCCAGCTCGGCGGTGACTTGAAAGCGGGTGAGGATCTCGGGCAAAATTTCGGCGCCGGAGCGGAAGGAGATGCCGAAATCTCCGTGGAGGACGCCGCCGATCCAGTTGAGGTACTGGGTGACCACGGGCTGGTCCAGCCCGTACCGGGCATTGACCTGGGCGATGAGTTCGGGGGTGGCGTCGATGCCCAGCATGCCCGAGGCGAAGCCGCCGGGGATGAGGCGCAGCACGGCAAAGATGGCCACGCTGATGCCGAAGAGGACCGGAATGAGCTGGAGGAGACGCCGGATGACATAATTTCTCATTGGATCACGCTCCCACATGGAAGAGGATAAAAGGGCGAGGCGTCGTGAACGCCGCCTCTGGGATGGACGCCGGGACGCGGCGCTCACGACAAGACGTCCTCGGAAAAAGAACCTGTGGGGGCGGGGTTCTCCCCGCCCCCATCCAGGCGTTTGTCTTACTCGGCGATATAGGTACTGCGGAAGTTGTTGGCGTTGGCGGCAAAGGGCTCAAAGCCCTCCACGCTGCTGCTCACAAAGAAATACTCCATGGGGCTGGCGAAGAAGAGGTTGGGAGACTCGTCGATGATGATCTTCTGGGCCTCGATGTAGGCGCTCTCACGCTCGGCCTCGTCGGTGGTGGCCACGCCCTGGGCGCACAGCTCATCCACTTCGGCGTTGGAGTAGCCCCACACGTTGGCGCCGCCGGTGGTGGAGAAGAAGAAGCTGACGGCGCGGTTGGGGTCGGTGCCGGAGCCGTTCTGGCCGCACATGGCGTCATAGCCGGCCTCGGGGGTATTCATCTTGCCCCAGACATCTACGTACTCGCCGGATTCCAGGTTGGTGATCTCCACGTCGATGTAAATCTCCTTGAGCTGCTGCTGGAGGACCACGGCGGTATCACGGATGGAGTCCAGCAGGCCGGCGGCCATCTTGATGGTCAGACGGTTGGAGTCGCTGTAGCCGGCCTCCTCCATGAGGGCCTTGGCAGCGTCGATGTCCTGGGTGTAGAGGGGGGACTCAACGGGAGCGTCCCACACCCAGTGGCCCATGGCGGGGGCCACGAAGGTGGATACGGTGGCCTCACCGTTGTAGACGTAGTCGATGATGGCCTGGCGGTCGATGGCCATGCTCATGGCCTGGCGGACCCGGACATCCTGGAGAGCCTCATTGGAAAGGTTGAAGCCCAGGTAGGTGTAGTTGTTGGACTGGTAGGAGAGGACCTTGATGCTCTCGTCGCCCTCCACCTCGGAGAGGTTCAGAGCGGACAGGCTGCACAGGTTGATGTCGCCGGTGCGCAGAGCGGCCAGACGGGCGCTCTCATCGGCCAGCAGGTAGTAGGTGATGCCGTCCAGCTTGGGGGCGCCCTCCTCCCAGTAGTCGGGGTTCTTCACCAGGGTGATGTAGTTGTCCACCACGGAGTCCTGGTACATGAAGGGGCCGGTGCCGCACATGGTGTCGATGGCGGAGAGGCTGCCGTCATTGGCCTCCACGACCTCCTTGCAGACAATGGCGCCGTAGGAGGAGGTGAGGTTGGCCATGAAGGCGGCGTTGGGCTCGGAGAGGGTAATGGTGACGGTGTAGTCGTCATTGGCCTCGATGGAGGCGATGCCGCCGTAGTAGCTGGCGCTGGAGCCCAGGGCACCGATGTCGCCGTACTCGGTCTGGCCCAGAACCCGCTGGAAGGAGTAGACCACATCTTCGGCGGTCATCTCACGGCCGTTGTGGAACTTGACGCCCTGACGGATGTGGAAGATGTAGGTAACGTCATCGGGAATCTCCCAGCTCTCGGCCAGGACGCCCTTGAAGGTCATATCGGGGTTGAAGTCGATGAGGGTTTCGTAGACCTGGTTGAACACACGGGTGGCGGCGACGGCGGAGATGGTGTGGGGATCGAAGCCGGCGGGCCAGGTGTCGGTGCCGTACTTGAGCACCTGCTCGGTGGCGGCGGGCTCGCCGGTGGCCTCGGTGGTGCCGGTTCCGGTGGGAGCGGGGGTGCTGCTGGTGCCACCGCCACAGCCGGCCAGAACGCCCATGAGCATGGTGCCGGCAAGAGACAGGGACAGCCATTTCTTCATGTTCTTCATGTAATGACCTCTTTTCCTCAAATTGTTTCGTATTTTACAAGGGAGACGACGTTCCCTTGCTCATACCACGGGGGGCGGAGTGCGGCCCAACAGGGCGTAGTGGATGGCCCGGCGGAACTCGTTGGAGTTTCCGGGGGGCTCGCCCTGGAGCCGGTAAAACTTGTTGGTAAGGATGACAGCCCCCAGGTCGTGCTTGCGGCTCACCCACAGGCTGGTGCCGGTAAAGCCGGTGTGGCCGCAGCCGTCGGGGTAGGTGATCCCCTGCTCGAAGCCCAGGCCTCGGCCGCAGATATCGGTCTCCATGGCCCGGCGGAACATGGGCCGGTCGGTGGTGAGAAAGAACTGGCCCAGCCGGCTCAGGGCGCCGGCGGTGGCAAAGACTCCGGCGTGGCCGCTCTCGCCGTGCCAATAGTAGTAGGCGTTGCCGTCGTTGCATTCGCCGCGTACCGGCACGCCGTTGGGGCGCCAGCCGCCAAAGGTGATGCCTCGCTCGGCACACATGCGCTGCTCGATCTGGTTGCCGTAGCAGGAGGGGGCGCACACCTCCGGGTCCACGGGGCCGTAGGCCATGTCCGTGATGCCCAGAGGGGCCTTGATGTACTGCTCCAGCCCCTCCCGGAGGGTGAGGCCGGTGACGTGGGAAAAGACCTGTCCCATGAGCATGAAGTTCAGGTCGCTGTATGCCATGCCGGTCTCCACCGGGGTGGCGGAGAGCACGTGCTCCAGCACGGTGTAGAAGTCCCTGCCGTCGGCGTAGAAGGGGTACCAGGGGACGATGCCGGAGGTGTGGGTCATGACCTGCTCCACCGTCACGGCGGCCAGACGCTGCCGGGTCACCGGGCCGGGGCCATCCTCGGGCAGGTGGGAGAGGATGGGGTCCTCCGGGGTCAGGCGGCCCTCCTCCATGGCGGAGAGGACCATAGTGGTGCAGATGAGCTTGCTCACCGAGGCCAGGTCAAACCAGGTCTCCGGTGTCACATCCCCTACCGTGCACCGGTACAGGGTCTCCGTGCCGCGGAAGACCTGACAGACCGCCGAGGGGAAGTAGCCCTTGGACCGGTAATCCTCTAAAATGTGGTCGATCACAGAAAAGTCCGTGGCCATCTCCTCCTTGTCGTGGCGGCAGGATACAAAAAAGGGCCCCATATTCCAAGCAAATCCCCATGGCTCAGGAATACACGACCTTGTGCGGAAAGGCGGAGCCTCTCCTGATATGGCATTGTGTTTCTTAACGACCATGGTAGCATATTCGGAATATGATTTCAAGGAAAAAGCCCGTAGCGCTAAAATATTATTCCCGCTGAAAGGCGCGGATCAATTCCCGGGTCTGCCGGAGGTTTTCCTGAGTGCGATCCGGGTCGTGTTTGGCGATACCTAGGTACAAAAGGTCCAGGATCAGCAGACCGGAGGTCCGGGAGGTCATGGCGCCCACCCGGAATTCCCGCTCCTCGCCGGGAATGTAGAGGGGGTAGTCGGCCAGACGGGCCAGGGTGTTGCGGTTGGCCTGGGTGATGGCGATGATCTTGCTCCCACGCTCCTTGGCCGCCTTGGCGGCCAGGACTGTCTCCAGGGTCTCACCGGAGTAGCTGATGGCGATGACGATGTCCTCGGGGCCCAGCAGGGAGGCGGTGGCCAGATTGGTGTGGGCGTCGGAGTGGTAGAAGGCGGGGATGCCGATACGGGAAGATTTATAGAGGAAGTCCAGGGCCAGCAGCCCCGAAGCCCCTACCCCGAATAGGTGGATGCGCCGGCCGGCGCAGATCTCCTCCACTGCCTGGGAGAGGACAGAGACGTTGACCATCTGATAGGTGAGAGAGGTATTGCGCAGATGGATCTGCTCGGCCTTGCGGACGATGGTCTCCATGTCGTCGTTGTCCCGGATGGCGGACTGGAAGGCGTCGGGCTCCTCCTGGCCGGACTCCTTGGCCAGCTCCAGCTTCAGGGCGGTAAAGCCTTTGAATCCAAGCTTCTGGGACAGGCGTACCACTGCCGCCGGTGAGGTGCCGCACTGGGCGGAGAGCTCCTTGGCGCTCATGTGGATGACCTCCCGACTGTGGTCCAGCAGGTAGGCGGCCAAGCGGCGCTCCGTCTCGGTCAGGTGATCCAGGCACTCCTTAATGAAAAGTGTACAAGCCATGCCGGAGCCCTCCCCTCGCGTTTTATCCAGTATAGCAAAAAGCGCCAGGCAAGTCCATAGGTTTTAAAATTTTGTTTCAAGTTCTGGAAACGAACTGAAATCTTGTTGACAACATAGGGGAGATGGGATAATCTGAAAAGGAACAGAGTTGGAGGTGTTCCCATGGACAACTATCTGGCCGGTCTGGCTACCGAGGGGGTCAATCCGGAGACACAGAGCATTGATACCTGTACCACAGAGGAAATGGTGGAGCTCATCAACCGCCAGGACGCCCTGGTGGCCGGGGCGGTGGGGGCCGAGCGGCACCACATCGCCCAGGCGGTGGACCTGATCTACGGGTGCTTCCGGCGGGGCGGACGGCTTATCTATCTGGGGGCCGGCACCTCGGGACGGCTGGGGGTGCTGGACGCCTCCGAGTGCGTGCCCACCTTCGGCGTGGACCCGGATATGGTCCAGGGCTACATCGCCGGCGGGGACATCGCCCTGCGCCATCCGGTGGAGGGCTGTGAGGACAGCGAGGAAGACGGTATCGACCTGGTGGAGGGCCTGAATGTGGGGTCCGACGACGCGGTGGTGGGCATCACCGCCAGCGGCAGCGCCGCCTACGTCCTGGCCGCTCTCCGGCGGGCAAAGGAGCGGGGGAGCGTCACGATCGGGGTGTGCACCAACGCCGGGTCCAGGCTGGAGGGGCTGTGTGACGTGACCATCGCCCCCCTGGTAGGACCCGAGGTCATCTCCGGCTCCACCCGCATGAAGTCGGGCACCGCCCAGAAGATGGTCCTCAACATGCTGACCACCTGCTCCATGATCAAGCTGGGCAAGGTCTACGGCAACCTGATGGTGGACCTGAAGGCCAGCAACAAAAAGCTGCGGGATCGGGCCCTGCGGCTCATCATCCACGCTACCGGTCTGACTCCGGAGGAGGCGGAGACCTTCCTGGAGGGGGCCGGCGGCCATGTAAAGCTGGCCATTCTCATGGCCAAAAGTGGTTTGGACCGGGCAGCGGCCCAGGACCTTCTGGACCGGTGTGAGGGCCGGCTGGCCCAGGCCATTGAAACGAGTCAAAAGGAGGAGTAAGGACCATGCTGGAGGAGATCCGCAAGAAATCGGTCCGCCGGGTGGTGGGACTCATGTCGGGCACCTCGGTGGACGGTATCGACGCCGCCCTGGTGGAGATCGGCGGCACCGACGAGGCGCCGGAGGTGCGCCTTATCGCCTTTGAGGACCGGCCCTGGCCGGAGAAGGTACGGGAGCAGATCTTTCCGCTGTTCCGGCCCGAGACGGCCACGGTGGACAAGATCGGCTACATGAATTTCCTCATGGGGGAGATCTACGCCCAGTCGGTGTGTTCCGTGGTGGAGAAGGCGGGGCTCACCCTGGCCGATGTGGACCTCATCGGCTCCCACGGCCAGACCATCTGGCACGCCCCGGAGGTCTGCGATAAGGACGGCTTCCCGGTGATCTTTACCGTGCAGATCGGGGAGGGCTCGGTGATCGCCGCCCGGACGGGAATTCCCACCGTGTCCGATTTCCGGGTGGCCGATATGGCGGTGGGTGGACAGGGCGCACCCCTGGTGCCCTTCTCTGAGTACCTCCTCTACCGCCGCCCGGGGGAGACCATCCTCCTTCAGAACATCGGCGGTATCGGCAACATGACCGTTCTCCCCGGGGACGAGGGCCCCGAGGCGGTGTACGCCTTTGATACCGGTCCGGGCAACATGATCATCGACGCTGTGGTGAGCGCCCTCACCGGCGGAGAAAAGACCTACGACGCCGGCGGCGCCATGGCCTCGGAGGGCAAGGTGGACCAGGAGCTGCTGGCCATGCTCCAGCAGGACCCCTACTATACCATGCCTCTGCCCAAGACCACTGGACGGGAGCTCTTCGGCGTGCAGTATGTGGAAAAGATCCTGGACTACCGGCGGGCGCACGGCCTGCCCGACGCCGACCTCCTGGCCACCGTCACCGACCTCACCGCCTGGTCCATCGTGGACGCCTACGCCCGGTATGTGCTGCCAAAGCGGCAGGCCACCGAGCTGGTGGTGGGAGGCGGCGGCAGCTACAACGCCACCCTGCTGGGCTTCCTGCGGGAGCGCTTCGCCCCCTACGGTGTGCAGGTTCGCACCCAGGAGGACCTAGGCTGGAGCAGTGACGCCAAGGAGGCGGTGGCCTTCGCCATCATGGCCGACTGCTGCGTCCGGGAGAAGCCCAACGTGCTCCCCAGCGTCACCGGCGCCAGAGCGGCCGCCATCATGGGCAAGATCTCCCTGCCCCCCGTACGGTAAGCATAGACATAAAAATACCGGCGTCTCACCGCGCAGTGCGGCGGGACGCCGGTATTTTGCTTTTACAGCCGGCGCAGCTCCTCCAGGGTGTCCTGGATCACCGACTTGGGTAAGTAGAGCCGGGCGAAGCCCAGCAGCTGCTCCAGGGTCAGGCTCCGGGCGGCGGGCACCATGGGGTGCTTGAGGAGCTTGCCGAAGCGCCGCTGGAAGACGGCGTGGGAGGCGGGGGTGTCCAGCAGGGTCCCCACCAGGATCTGGTTGTTCTTCAGGTCCAAAACGATCACCTCAGCCCATTCTATGCGTTGGATGGCCCACGGTTGCGCGGAGGGAGGAGCTATGATACAATAACAGGCAAACGATTCGCCTGTCCCGGTCATCGGAGCCGGGAGGTGCACAGTCCAAATTGAAAGGAGCCGAGAAATGGCAGCGAAGAAAAAGACAGAACCCTCCGGAAGGCCGCATGGCGTCCGGGAGGCTCTGCGAGCCAAAAAGGGCGCGGTGGTCACAGTCTACATCGTTCTGCGGCTGGCCGTCACCATAGTGCTGATCGCGCAGTTCATCAAGGGCAATTTTGAAAATGTATTTCTGTGTGTCCTGACCCTCATTTTGTTCCTGGTCCCCACTTTCATCGAGCGGAAGATCCATGTGGACCTGCCGGATACCCTGGAGATCATCATCATGCTCTTCATCTTTGCCGCGGAGATCTTGGGAGAAATCCAGGCATACTACATCACCTTCCCCTACTGGGACACCATGCTCCACACCATCAATGGCTTTCTGTGCGCGGCCATCGGCTTCGCCCTGGTGGACATCCTCAACCGCAGTGAGCGATTCTCCATCCAGCTCTCCCCCCTCTTCCTGGCCATCACCGCCTTCTGCTTTTCCATGACCATCGGGGTGCTGTGGGAGTTTTTTGAGTGTACCATGGATCAGTTCTTCTTCCTGGACATGCAGAAGGATACGGTGGTCCATACCATCTCCTCGGTGATGCTGGACCCGGCGGGCGGCAACCATCCCACCGCCATTCGAAACATCACCGATGTCATCGTGGTCACCGCCGACGGTACCCAGCGCGCCCTGGGCCTGGGCGGATACCTGGACATCGGCATCCTGGACACCATGAAGGATCTCTTCGTCAACTTTACCGGCGCGGTGGTTTTCTCCATCATCGGCTATTTTTATGTCAAATCCCGGGGCAAGGGCCGGTTTGCCCGGCGCTTTATCCCCCAGGTGGTGCGCCCGGAAGAAGAGAAAACGGAGGAATAGGCTGCGCTGCACAGGGCATACTAGGCCTGTACCAAAAAAGGAGGTCTAGTACCATGGAAAACAAGAACGCCAACCCCAGCATTGCCTGCACCGTGGCCAGCTGTGCTTACCACTGCAAGGAGAAGAACCACTGCACCCTCAACGAGATCCGGGTGGGCAGCTGCCAGAGCAAGGTCACCGACTGCGGCTCCACCGAGTGTGCTTCCTTCCAGCTGGGCGCCGGCAACTGAATCCTGTCACAAGACCATACGATCGCCGAAGGTGTGCCGCGGGGCGTGTCCGCGGGCCACTTTTTTGTATCAAGAAAGCCACTCGGCTAGCGAGTGGCTTTCTTGATACAAAAAGGAGGAGACCGGCTCTCCAGTCTCCTCCTTTTGATTGTCAGGACTTATTCCTTCTCAAAAGCGTCCTTGCCCAGGCCGCACACGGGGCACTCCCAATCCTCGGGAACATCCTCCCAGGGGGTGCCGGGGGCGATGCCGTGCTCGGGATCACCCACGGCGGGGTCGTAGACGTAGCCGCAGGGGCACACATACTTGTCCATGTCTGTACTCCTTGTTGTCGGTAGAAATTAGGGAACCTCTGAATAAAAGCCTTTATCCTGTTTCTACTCAATGTATTAGCCGCCATTTGCGCTTGGTTAAGGTGATTTCAGTGCAAAATAGCCATTATTTATCTGC
>NZ_JBQHTM010000056.1:0-17848 GCF_052065695.1 Intestinimonas sp. HCP28S3_D6 | reverse complement strand
ATCCGTAAATGTTTCCTGTTTCTTCATCCCCATACACCACCATTGCGTTGATAGTGTTATTATCCCACATCCGGAGCCTTTATGGTAGTGCGGATTAAATCAGAGATTCCCCAGATCGCCCACCACGATGTCCGGGCTGCCGGGGGTCACCTTCACCACGGAGTTGGTGGCGCCCTGGGGCAGGACGGCGTCACAGGTCTTGCTTTCTGTGGTGATTTCCACCTTGCGGGTGACCGTGCGCACATCCTTGGTGACCACCAGATTATAGATGCCGGGGACAAGATTTTTAAACTCGAAGGTGCCGTCATTCCCTGTGGTGACCTCGCCGAGCTTGTTTGCCCCCAGCCAGAGGGTGACCACCGCGTTGGCCGCTCCGATATCTCCTTCCTCTGTTTTCTCCGTGACGGTACCGTACACGTCAAACACCGCCTGCCACTGGGCGGTGAAGGCCACATTGCGGGCGGGCATGGTGAAGGCTTCGCCGGGCTGATAGAGGATGGTGCCGCCGTCGGCTTTCCAGCCGGTGAAGAGGTGGCCCTCCCAGGCAAAGGGATTGGAGGGCAGAATGATCTGACCGTCCTTCACGGCGGCCTGGGCGGCGGGCGCGGCGCCTTCGGCGCTCTCCCCGGCGGTAAAGGTGGCCGTGTACAGTACCGGCGGGGCCTGGGTGATGGTGAGGACACCCACCTGCATCCCGGTGCTGCCGTTGGTGTGGCGGTAGTTGGGATCGGTGATGGTCACCCAGATCTCGTAGCTGCCCACATCCTTGGGGGAGGCCACCGGGCTGCCGTTCTGCCGGTAGGTGACGGTGTAGGGGCAGCTTTCGTCATCCGGGGTAACGGACGCATTCTTTTCGCTGCCGTCGGCCTGCACCGTATTGCCCGCCACGGTGAAGATCACCGGCTTGGACTGAATGGTCAGGGTGGCCGTACTGTTTTTCAGGGTGTAATTGGACACATCGTCACCGGTGAGGGCGGCGGTCAGCCGATAGGTGTCGGCGTCGGTGCCGGCGCCGGAGACCTCCGCCGCCACATCATCGCTGCTCACGATGCCGGGAAGCGTCACCTCGACCTTCGCACCGTCGCCGTACACCTGATCCAGACCCAGCCAGACGGCGGAGAGAGTCTTTCTGGCCACTGTGAACTCCGCCTGGGTGGTAACCGCATCATAATTGTCCGTGGCTGCAAAGGTGGCGGTGACGGTGTAACTTCCCGCATCGGTGGGGACGGCGCTGCTGTCGTAGGCCGTGCCCCCGGCGGTGGTACCGGTGTAACGGTAGGTCACGTGGTCGGTGCCGTGGGTGGCCGACGTGGGTATGGGGGCGGTGGCCGTCTCTCCATAGGTCCAGCCCGCCATGGTGACCGAGGCGGTTCCGGCACCCTGGGCGATGGTGTATTCCAGAGTAGTGCCGTCGGCGGGCAGCTGATAGTTGGGATTGTCAAGGCCGGTGGCCTCGGCTGTGTAGGCGCCCACATCCACCTTGTCCCCACCCTACACGGTGACGGTACAGCTGTCCTCCCCCACTAGGCCGGTGGCCTCTGCGGTAACGCTGACCGGCTGGCCGGTGTAGACCAGGTCTTTATCGCCGTGCCAGACAAGGCCCACGGTCTTGGGGGTAATGTCGGCCGTGGCAGTCAGTTCAGCGGTGGAGAGCTTATAGTTCTCGCCCCAGGCGCCGTCCAGGATGACGGTGACATGGACCGTCTTGTCCTCGCCTGCGCCGGCATCCTCAAAGGTGAATGTGCCGGTGGCGGTGGGCTGGTCACCCGCCACCGCGCCGGTGAGGGAGATGGCGCCTTTGGTCTCCGCGCTGCCGTCATACTCCTTGCTTTCCACGGAGAGGACGGCGGGGTTCAGGGTGACCTTGCTTACCATCACCGTGACCATCTTCTTCACGGTCTCATAGTTGTCCGGGTTCGCAGGGGTGAAAATCGCGGCATGGCTCTGCTCGCCTGCGTTACCAACGAGAGCGTCCCCATCCTCCCAGGTCCAGCCCTCGGGCAGAGCGACGGACGAGAGTGCGTCCCCGTAGGCAGCGGTGAGGCCGGTGGGCACGGTGTAGTCCGGCGTGGCCCCGCAGATGGTGACCGTGACGGGGTTGCTTGTGCCGCTGGCCTCCTGGCCGTCCGTGTCCCGGACGGTGACGGCGGCGGTGTATGTGCCGCTGTGGGCCACGTCGGTGAGCTCCAGAGTACTGCCGGTCTTGCCGTCCAGCAGCTGGCCGTCCTTGTACCACGCATAGGTGTAGGTCACACCCACCTCGTGGCTGGCCTGGGCGGTGAGGGTGACCACGGGACTGCCCCCGCTGTAGGTGCCGCTTGCGTCAGCGGGGTCGGCGCTGAGCGTCACAGTGGGGGCGCTCAGCGTCCAGTGGGCGGTGTAGGCCTTGTCTCCGGTGCTTCCCCTGGGAATGGTGACGGTCTGCTGGAGCTCTGTGCCGTCGCCCTCCGTCCAGCCTGCAAAGATGTAGCCCTGCTTTGTGGGGTTATTGAGGATAAAATCGCCCGTCTCCACCGTGTAGCTGCCGGGGTTGACCTGCCCACCGGCAAGGCTGCCGCCGTCCAGGTTATAGGTGATGTGGTAGGTGATCGGGGTCCATTGGGCGTAGAGGGTGAGGTCGCCGCTGACCGTGTCGCTGCCAAAATTCCACGGGGTGGTGCAGTCCGCTTCTTGGTACCACCCGCCGAAGTCGTAGCCGTCGGCGGTGGGGGTGGGGGGGTCCTCTACCTTGCCGCCCTGCTGCACCGACTGCTGCTCAGGCGCGGTACCGTGGCCGTTGGCGTTGAAGGTGACCGTATAGGTGGGGAGAGGCTCCAAAATTTCAAAGCTGACGCTAACCGTTTTGTTTTCTATCGTAAGGCTGGCGGTGGCGGTGCCTGCCTTATCATTGTTTTCATAGGTAACTTCTGGATGTTCCCCAACCCAGTTGCTACTGTATGTCACCGTGGCTGGCGTGACGGGGCTGCCGTCAGCATTGGCATAATGAGGGCCGGGGGATACGCTGAGGGTGGCTGTGGCGCTGTGGCCGCAGTTACCAAAGCCAGTACAGGTTTGCGTAATGGTGTTCGCCTGGCCGTCAGCGGTGTAAGAATAGAAATGCGTATGCAGTATGACCTCCTGGCTGTCGCCTTCTCCGGCGAGCATAATGATTGCGCCATCCATCTCGGAGGTGAAATAATCCGTGGGCTCTGCGCCGCTCATGTGAGTCCCCCAGCCGCGGGTGACGAAGCCGCGGCTGGCGTTCACACCGTAGGTCTTACCAGGGGGCAGGGGCTCATTCAGGGTGATCACGTTGTCATTCAGATATAGATTGGAGGGGTCCGAATTGCTGCCCGCGGTGTTGCCGCTGATGTCCGGTTCTCCGGAGAGCTTAAATGCTGCACCGTAGTCGCTTAGCGACAGATACACGCCGCCGCCTTCACTGGCATGGTTGCCCGTAATACTGCCGCCGGACAGCAGAAAGTTCGTTTCCGTACCTTCCTTGCCAAAAACCAATACCCCGCCGCCGAATGTGGCCTCATTGCCCGAGATCGCGCCGTCCGACATGGTGAAGGTCCCCCTGCTGAGGTACACCCCGCCGCCGCCGCCATCCCGCGTTTGTTTGACCACAGCGTTTTCTGTAATGCTGCCGCCGGACAGGGTGAAGCTGCCATCATCGATGAGTACCCCGCCGCCGCCGTCATTTTGTTCGGAAACTGTCATCCTATTCTTTTGTATAGACCCGCCGGACATGGCGAAGGTACCGCCGGTGCTTACATATACCCCGCCGCCGCCGCAAATGTCGGCTCCGCTCGTGCCAGCTCCCACTCCGTTTGCC
The DNA here is from genome assembly GCF_052065695.1 of Intestinimonas sp. HCP28S3_D6. NCBI lineage: Bacteria > Bacillati > Bacillota > Clostridia > Eubacteriales > Intestinimonas > Intestinimonas sp. HCP28S3_D6. The sequence continues at coordinate 14,031 of NZ_JBQHTM010000056.1, read as the reverse complement.
AGGTTGCCGGTGATGGTGCCGCCGGTCATGGTGAAGCTGCCATTGCTGACATAGACGCCGCCGCCCTTGTCCGCGGTGCTGCCGGCGATATTGCCCGACTCCAGGGTCAGGGCGCCGCCCTCCACCAGAATGGCGCCGCCCAAGGTCGCCTTGCCGCCGGTGATGACGCCGCCGTCGAGGGTGCAGCCTTCCCCGCCGCTGCCCTGCTGCCACAGGCCGGTTTCATCCAGACAGCCCTCCGTGGCGGTGGCCTGGCAGTCGCAGATGGTCAGGCTGGCGCCGCTGCCCACGGTGATGTTGTGCCCGTTCAGGTCCAGCACTTTGCCCTTGAGGCAGAGGGTGGCGGTGCCGGAAATTGTGATGCTGCTGCTGGCCGTCACATGGTCCGACAGATAGCAGTTGCCGGACAGGCTGGTTGTGCCCGCAGTCAATGCCGTCCAGCCGCTGCTGTGGCTGCCGTTGCAAGTCCCGCCCGCCGCCAGTACCCGTACCGGCAGCAGGGTAATCAGCAGGGAGAGCATCAGCCCCCAGCTCAACATCCGTTTTTTCATACACACGCCTCCTCGAACGGCTCCTTTTCCGCATACTCCAACTTCTGGACGCAGCATCGGCCTTTTCCGGTCTCCTTGGCTTGATACAGCATTTGGTCTGTTTCCGCATACAGCTGCTGGTAAGTACACTGGGGCTTTGTGCAGATGCACACACCCACGCTGCACTGGATTGCCAAGGGCTGCCCCTGCCATTGGATTGTGCCCAATCGCTCCACCAGCCCCTGGCCCAGGTTCATGGCTTGCGCCTGTGTCAGGGGGCGGTCGTAAAGCACTGCAAACTCGTCTCCACCGACCCGTCCCAAACCAGCCGCGTCCGGAAAGGCACGGCGCATGGCTTCCGCCGTCTCCACCAGCACATGGTCCCCGCAGGGGTGTCCATAGCGGTCGTTGATCCCTTTGAACTCATCCAGATCCGCAAGGAACAGGGTCAGGCCACTGGATCTCTCCGCGCGCTCCAGGCCGCAGAGCACCTGCTCCGCCCAACATTCCACCGTCGTCTTGTTGAGTAGCCCCGTCAGGGGGTCCAACTGTACCAGCTGCTGCAATTTGGCATTGATCTCTATGATCTGCTTCTGCTGCTTCAGCATAACAGCGTTATGATGGGCATTGGCCAGGGAAACGGCCAGGGCCACCACAAAGGTGATGGTCAGATTGAGTCGGCCACCCACATCCAGCAGCGGGGCCATGATGGCCCGAAACACCAGGTAGCCCACCACAAACTGCGCTGCGCTGTACCAGGGCGGCGACTGGATCAGCAAAGCCAATCCCAGCAGCGCCGTCGTCAGCACCGTGGTCCCCGCCGCTGGATCGCGGTATAGATCGTAGGTGTTAAGCCCCATGTGCCACAAAAGAATCAGGTAGGTCACCGCATACTGGGCGTTCCACTGAACCCCTGCCGGGGCCCGCTTCAGCGCCCGCCGCAGTACCAGCCACAGGGCTGCCACGAGGATCAGGAGGCAGTACATGGAAAAATATATACGGTTGTTCCGGGTCCCTAGTCCGGACTGGGACCAAAACAGCACCCGGGCGATATTGAAGAGCTCCACCGCAAAAATAATCGCACAGATGATCTGTAAGGAAAAGTTGTTTTTCCGCACTGATTCCTTCAGGAACTCCTGACGGATATAACTGGGAATTTGTAGGTCAAATCGAAGCCTGTGATTGAGTAAGTTTTGCATTTTGCGCACCATAAAACAAAACATCCTTTTAAAACGGTGATCGTATAGAAATGCCTCAAACCGCGCTGCCTTTATCAAATCTGTATGTCCGGCCAGCAGCAGATTCCCACCTCCAGCGCCACCGAACATTTCGGTGAAAATACGCATAGCGGCAGAACCAGCACTGGCTGCCCTCTATGGGCAGGTGCTCTTTTCTGGGGGTAAACGCAGGGCAACTCTGACTGGGCCACACGCTTCCGTCTCGTTTGGGCGCAGACAGGGGTTCTCGCCGGTCATCATATGCTTTACAGTCATACTGCATAGCAAGACCTCCTTTTAGCAGTCCCTCTTGACGGTTTTTGGCTTTCATGCTATTTTCATTGTATGAATCGTTACAAAATTGGGAAGTAGCAACTCAGAATTTGCCGCTATTTGCGCAAAATTCGAAGTTGGTTACATCAGGGAGGCTGACTATGCTGCGGATCGCCATATGTGATGATGACGAACAACAACTGAATAAGATGGCGGCGCTGTTGGAGGCCTATCTCCAGTCTCGCCCCGGCCTGCATGGGCAGGTGGAGGCGTTCCGGAGTGGTAACGCGCTGTTGGCAAGGGCGGAGGATGCGGAGGGCTTTGGCCTATATGTGCTGGATATCCTTATGCCAGATCTGAGCGGAATCGACACTGGACGCCGTCTGCGAGCGATGGGTGAGGGCGGTGAGATCATCTATCTCACCAATTCCAACGACTTTGCCGCCGACAGCTACGACGTCCGGGCTTTTTTCTATCTGCTCAAGCCGGTGGAGCAAAGGAAGCTCTTTCAGGTATTAGACGGTGCGGTGGAGAAGCTGAATCAGCGGCGGAGCAGCGCCGTTGTGGTGCCCACGACGGGCGGCCCCCGGCGCATCCTGCTGGAGCGCATCCGGTATGTGGAACGAGTGGAGCGCTGTATGCGCTATTACTGCACCGACGGCACGGTAGATTCTCAGACGATTCGGGTCTCCTTCCGTGAAGCGGCCGCTCCCCTGCTGGCCGACCGGCGCTTTTGCCTGTGCGGGGCCAGCTTCGTACTGAATTTCCAGCATGTCACCGGAGTGCAGGGACAGACTGCTTTGCTGGACAACGGCCAGTCTGTGGCGCTGCCACGGACAGCGGCGACAGACTTTAAGAAAGCCTGGGGCAGCTACTGGCTGGAGGCCCATTCACTATGACAAATATCATTTTTCTCGTCTTCCGCGTCTTCTTTATTACAATAATGACCGTTGGAATGATGGCAAGTCTGACCGAATTTCGCTTTGGGCGCAGAAAGCTGCTGCTGATTCTGGCGGTTTACAGCATTTGGGTGGTTGGTTCCAGCCTGATTTTGCTGTGTCTCGGCGGAGAACTGCTGCTGCTCCGCCTATTTTTTCTCAGCATTTCTGTTCCGGCTACCTTCCTTACATATTTGGCCTCCAATGACACCCCCACCCAGGCGGTTTTTAACTACACGACACAGATTCTGATCTCCGCGCTGTCGGCCTCTATGATCCGCTGGCTGACGGAGTCCCTGTGCCTCTCATGGCTTGTGAATATCCTGTTGATGTGTGCATTCTATTTTGCGGTGATTTATCTGGAGTGGCGTTTCCTACGGAAACCTTTCCGCATGCTGATCCGGGTGATGCCTGCCCGCTGGGGGGTACTTACCCTCGTTCCCTGTGTGTTCTGCGGCTATCTTATTTTTGTGGCCGCCTGGCCAGGCAGTTATCTCGAAAATAAAGCACAGCGTCTCTATCTCTATGCCGCTGTTATTCCTATCGCCATTGTGTATGTCGCCGTATTCAAGAGCCTTCTGGCGCAGTACCGCATCCAGATGGAGCGACAGAGTACCGCGCTGCTGACCGTACAGATTTCAGCGCTGAAAGAAAAGGTGCATCGGATCAAAGAAGTAGAGGAAAGTATTCGAATCCAGCGCCACGACCTGCGCCATCAGCTCCAGGTTGTCACAGAGCTGGTGTCACGCGGGGACAAGGATGCGGCCCTAGACTTTCTGGACGCCGCCCAGAAGCGGCTGGATGAGCGGAAGGAAATCCGCTGGTGCCGTCCCCCAATATTGGACGCTGTGTTTTCCTCTTACTTCGAGCAGGCCAAAAGACAGGGCATCCGGGTGGAGGCAAAGATCTCCCTACCTGACACCTTGCCAGTGGACGAGGGCGAGTTGGCCATCGTTGTAGCCAATGCTTTGGAAAATGCCATCCACGCCAATCTGGCACTGCCCCAGGAGCAGCGGGAGATCCGGTGTAAGATGGTAGGAGCACCCGGCGTCATGCTGGAACTCTCCAATCCTTGTGCCGCCAATGTTACCTTTGACAGCAACGGCCTTCCGGTAGCGCCAAAGGAGGGGCATGGTCTGGGAGCGCAGTCCATCTGTGCGTTTTGCCGTAAAAACGGAGCCGTCTGCCAGTTTGACCTGACAGACGGCTGGTTCCGGTTGAGACTGGTGCTGTGAGATTGCGCAGTGCACATCATATCTGGCCCACAAACTATATCTGCCGCCTTTCGGCCGCATGTCGAAATGTTAAATTGCATATTTTTGTTGTACGAACGCCGGTATCTGTCAAAAATTGGACAGATACCGGCGTTTGTCTATACACAGATGTTAAATTGCAAATTGTCACATGGTTGTCGGTTCGCTAGGATACTATGAGGAAACGCCAGACGATGAGCCGTCTAGGAGGAACTATGGAACGAGAAGCATTTTACCCGAAACTGTGCGAACTGGATGAGGACACGCATATCATGCAGGCCTGCCTGCGCACCTGCCAAACACTGGACTCGAACGAACTGCAGGCGGCGACACAAAAGCTTCATGAGACCAGCGATGAATGGGCCGCCCATCTGGAGGACAATATTCGTAGGAGCCGCTCGCCAGCTCTCTCCGCACTGGCAGAGACCCAGAAAAACTACTATCAGGCAGTAAAGCGAATTACGGAACAGAAACGGCCCGCTTACTTTCACGGCGAAGTCAGCACTCCAGTGCAGGAACAATCAGAAGCCAGGATGCTATATGCGGAATACGCAATTGATTTCGCAAGACAATCCATATACCATGCGCTGTTTTCCGCATTATCCGCCATCAGCCTGGAGCTGCTGGGACAGGATGTGCACCGGAGACAATCAGCCAAAGCGAAGGCCCTGCATCAGCTGTCAGAGGAGCTGTGATGCGAGCCATGCCTCCCGCCGTTTTTTATGGAGCGCTTCACCCGTATTCTCTGGTTTATAGATGGCCGACGTCGGTTATCGTCTTACGGATCTGGCTCTATCTGCGCGGCAATACTCTCATCCTGGGCTTTCTTAATCAATCATGTATTCGAGAAAACACGAAATCAAAGACTGGACAGAACGATTAAAGGAGGAACCTATGCGGACTATAATTCCACTGCTGAGAAAATGGGCGTTTACCAAACAAAATAGCGCCTGCCCGACCCAAATGCCCACCGACTGGATCTGGGTCAATCTTCCCCACACCTGGAACGACATTGACGGCCAGGACGGCGGCAACGATTATTACCGGGGCGTGGGGTGGTATGCTAAGCGCCTCCACCGGTCAGACCTTCCACAAGCGGACTGCTGCTTCCTGGAGATCACTGGCGCCAGCGCCTCTGCCGACATCTATTTCAATGGCGAAAAGCTGGCGCACCATGACGGCGGATACTCCATCTTCCGGGTCGATCTGACGGAATATTTGCGGGAGGAAAATCTGCTGGTGATTGCTGTGGACAATGGCGTCAATGACCGGGTCTATCCGCAGATGGCGGACTTCACCTTCTACGGCGGACTGTATCGGGCGGTAAACATCATCTGTACGGATGCCTGCCATTTTGATCTGATGGACCACGGCAGTCCAGGAATCCAGGTGACGCCGGATGTCTCCGGCCGGGTGGAGATCGGGACTCGAGTCTGCGGCAGCAAGGAAGCCCAGGTGCGCTTCACCATTTCAGACCGGGATGGCAGAGAGGTGGCATCCGCCCAGTCAGACAGCCCCGATGCCGTCCTGACGGTGCCCAGCCCCTGCCTGTGGAACGGGCGCAAGGACCCCTATCTGTACACGGCGACGGCGGAGCTGATGGTGGACGGCCAGGCGGTGGACAGGATCTCCACCCGGTTCGGCTTCCGGAGTTTTCAGATCGACCCCCAGAGGGGCTTTCTTCTCAACGGACAGGAATACCCGCTGCGGGGTGTGGTCCCGCCATCAGGACCGCTGGGGGTACGGCAACGCTCTTTTGCCGGAACACCACCGGGAGGACATGGACCTCATCTGCGAGATGGGGGCCAATACCATTCGTCTGGCCCACTATCAGCACGATCCGTATTTCTACGACCTGTGTGATGAGCGGGGCATGGTGGTGTGGGCGGAGATCCCCTACATCTCCCGTCATATGCCTCAGGGGCGGGAAAACACCCGCTCCCAGATGGAGGAGCTGATCCTCCAGAACTACAACCACCCCTCTGTCGTTGTCTGGGGTCTGAGCAACGAGATCACCGTGGGTGGGGATGCAGGAGAGGACTTGTTGGAAAACCACCGGCTTTTAAACAATCTGTGCCACCAGCTAGATCCCACTCGCCGTACCGTGGTGGCAGCGGTGAGTATGTGCCCCATAGAGAGCCCCTACCTCCAAATCCCGGACGCCGTTTCCTACAACCACTATTTTGGCTGGTACGGCGGCGATACCTCCATGAATGGTCCCTGGTTCGATCATTTCCACGAGGTATATCCCAACATCCCCATCGGATGCAGCGAGTACGGCTGCGAGGCGCTGGACTATCACACCTCTGACCCACAGCAGGGGGACTATACGGAGGAATACCAGGCACATTATCACGAGGAGCTCATCCGTCAGCTGTTCTCCCGCAAATACCTTTGGGCCACCCATGTGTGGAATATGTTTGACTTCGGCGCAGACGGCCGGAATGAGGGCGGCGAGAATGGACAGAACCACAAAGGTCTGGTGACATTTGACCGTAAATATAAAAAGGACGCTTTCTACGCCTATAAGGCGTGGCTTTCCGATGAGCCCTTCGTGCATATCTGCGGCAAACGTTATATCCGGCGTGTGGAGGACGTCACCCGGGTGACGGTCTATTCCAATCAGCCCAAGGTGGAGCTGTTTGCCAATGGCATATCCTTAGGGATTCAGGAGGCTCCGGATCACTTCTTCTATTTTGATGTGCCCAATCAGGGAGAGACCCGTCTGTTGGCCACGGCAGGCGAATGTATGGATGAAAGCCACATCTGCAAGGTAGACACCTTCTATGAGCCCTACCGACTCCACGAAAAAGGTGTCCTGCTCAACTGGTTTGACATCACCCAACCGGAGGGCCGCTTCTCACTCAACGACAAGATTCGAGATCTGCTTGCGAACGAGGCTGCTGCCCGCTATGTTCGGGATTTTGTGGATTCGGCTATGCGGTCACTGCAACAAGACGGCCAGCAGGAGTCCTTCATGAACATGGTCGAAGGGCTCACCCTTCTGCGTCTGTCCGATCTTCTGGTGCAAATACAGCCGGAGGGGAAAAAGCTGACCAAGCAGCAATTACTGGAGTTGAATGGCACACTCAACGGCATAGCCAAGCCATAGCTGTTTAAAAGAAGAATGGCTGAAATGAATCGCAACTTGATAAATCTGATTGTATGCATCGGCGAGATCCTTATTGGCACTCTGCTGCTGATCAATCCAATGGGCTTTACTTCCGCAGTCCTCATTCTGCTGGGGATCGCACTGATCTCCGTAGGAGCTTGGAAAATCCTTACGTATTTCCGGTCTGAGCCGGAGGCAGCGGCGGAAAGCGGCGGGCTTATGGCCGGTCTTGTCATTGTACTGCTGGGCCTTTTCTGTGCCTTCAAACGGGAGTGGTTTATCATCACCTTCCCGGTTCTTACGGTTCTGTACGGCATCATCACATTGATGAACGGAATCAACAAGGTGCAGTGGGCCATAGATCTGCTGCGGCTGAAGCAAAAATACTGGTTTATTGCTATGATCGGTGCCGTGTGTACCCTTCTTTTCGGCATTCTCATTCTGGCCAATCCCTTTGAATCCACGGCTGTTCTCTGGACCTTTATCGCGGTCACACTGATCGTGGAAGCAGTCGTTGATATTCTGACGCTGGTTTTTGGCAGAAGGTGAGGCTTGAACGTTTCCATACTTTTCCTCTCCCCCTGTCAAATATCCACCTGAATGCTATTCATAGCGCCCACCACAAAATTAAGGAGCAGTTTCCTGTGAAAACACACGGAAACTGCTCCTTTTCATGTAGAAAGCCCTGTTCTGTAGCACATCTAAGCCATTACACCACGATCTCTACCCGGCTGCCTCCGGCTTTATCCTTGGTGACAATGATCTGCTTGTCTATTTTTTCTTTCAGCTCCGACACATGGGAGATGATACCTACCAGACGATTTCCCTCCGTAAGCCCTGTGAGGGCGCGGATGGCCTGGGCAAGGGACTCCTCATCCAGAGAGCCGAATCCCTCGTCCACAAACATGGTGTCCAGCCGAATGCCTCCCGCGGCAGATTGCACTTCATCGGAAAGCCCCAAGGCCAGGGAGAGGGACGCCTTGAAGGACTCCCCGCCGGAGAGGGACTTCACGCTGCGCTCTGAGCCGTTGTAGTGGTCAATGACATCCAGCTCCAGACCGCTCTGGCTGCGGTTATTCTCCGCCTCTCTCCGGCGCTTGAGCTCGTATTGTCCCCCGGACATGACCAACAGCCGGAGATTGGCCCGCTGGAGGATGCGGTCAAAGAAGGTCATCTGGATGTAGGTCTCCAGGGCGATTTTTTCCTTGCCGTTTAGATTGCCGTTGACTGTGTTGGAGAGGGCACGCATCCATTGATACCTCTCCTCCAGTTTTTCCAGATCCGCCGCTTTCTCCCGGATATGGCTCAATGCGGTCTGGTTGGTGACCAGGCGAGTGTGGATGGTTTTCTGGGCCTCACTTGCCTCTGCGCGCTGCCGGGTCAGGTCCTGGCTCTGTTGCTGCAGCGCTTCCACATCCACCGTCTGTGCGCTCTCCAGCAGGCGCTGCAATTCTCCAATGGCGGCATCGGCAGCGGCCAACTCCTTTTGGCGGTCTGAGGCCGTTTCCTGGGCCAGCGTCAGTGCATGGGTAAGGCCCTGGTGCTCCTCCCGCAGCGCAGTGATCTTCTCCTGGGCGCGCTCCGCATTTGGGAAGGGCAGCCGGTCACGCCGCGCCTGGATCTGCCCGGCCAATTCCTCCTGCCGGCTGCGCGCGCCTGCCAGCTCTTCCCGCACCTTGGCAGCGGCATCCTCCAGCCCACGCAGCGCCTGCTCCGCCAGAGGGATTTGCTGATTCAACTCCTGCTTTTTCTGTAATTTGCCCTCAAGCACCTGCTCCCGTTCCGCCAGCTGAGCAGTTTTTTCCGTTGTCTCAGTCAGCGCCTGGGTGATCGCCGTCGGGGTATTCTCCAGAGAGCAGTTCTCCAAATGGGCTGACAGATCCCGACGAAGGACGTCCTCCAGCTGCCGTCGCTGGCCGCACAGAGCACTCCAGGAGACCTCGGTCTGACGGATGACTTCGCTCAATTTCTCTGCCTGTTGTTCCAACTCCGCCAGAGATTCCTCCCGATGCGCAATCTCCTGCTCCAGTTCCGCCCGATGAACGAGCTGGGCTTCCAGGTCCATCAGTGCCTGGTGCAGCCGGGTCAGCTCTCCCAGCACATCCTCCTGACAAGCGGCGAGCTGCTCCCGCGCAGTGTCCAGAGCGGGGGAATCGATGTAATCCGCCATGGCCCGGATAAGCTGCTTCTCCCGCTCTTCCAGGGCGGCGCGCTGCGTTCCGGCGGCCATACTGGCCTCCTGCGCCGCTTGCTGCGCCGCCTCCCATGCGGCCTTGGCCTCCTCCAATTCCGCTTCTGTGGGGGCACCTCCGGACAGCTGGGCGGGAGAAGGGTGATGGAGAGCGCCGCATACCGGACAGGGCTGACCCTCGGTCAACGACTGTGCCAGCACACCGGCCTGTTCATCCAAAAATGCCCGGTTTTTTCGGCGGTAGGTCTCCTCCATCTGCTCCGACCGCGCTCTGACCCGCTCGTAGACCGCCTGGGCCGCTTGCAGGGCGCTTCCCTCTTCGGCGTAGTTATCCAAGCCGGCGAGGAGCTGGGACAAGGCTTGTTGTCTCTCCTGCGCCCGCTCCTGGCGGTGGAGCAGTTCCTGCTTCTCTCCGGAAAGTCCGGCGGTGGCCTGGAAGCTTTCCTTGCCGGCCTTCAAAACTTCTTTTTCCTCCGCCAACTGAGCGCTCAATTCTGCTTTCTGTTGCTGCAGTTTCTCCCGTTGGCGCTGTCCCTCGTCAATTTTTCCAAGGCACGTTTGCCATTGCTCTATTTGGATTTTCAAGGCAGTCAGTGCGGCCTTGCGGCTTTCCGCCTGCTCCTGTTCCCGCAGCAGTCGTTCCCGGTCTGCATCCACAGAGGTCAGCGCGTCCAGCTCCTGCCGCCAAGCTTCCAGCGACTGTGCCTGGGCAGTCCGCGCCTCCTCCTGTCGACCGCGTTTTTCCTCCAAGGCTGTGGCGCTCTCTGCCAGGGTGGCCAGGTCGTGCTCCTGCTTGGACAGCTCCTGATACCGGGGCAGCTCCGCCTCTAAAGCGGCCAGTTCTCTCCCAATAGCCTCCTGCCGGGGCGTCTTTTCCCGCTCCGCCTCCAGGGCGTTCCGGGCCATCTCGACCTGAGGCAGCAGCTCCTCCCGCTCTCTTTGGGCCTGCTCCAGCTTTTCCCTGACCTTTTGGGTCTCCTGCGCCTTACCCAGCAGGGCGGAGGCCTCTTTCAGCGCGACGTCCAGTCGGTCCAAAACCTCCTGCTGGCGGGTTTCCTCCCCCTGGTCCTGATCGATCAACCGCTGAATCAGCTCCACCGTCTCCTGAAAGGGGAGATTACCCGCCTGGGCCTTCCGCACTTCGGACTGCAACAGGTCGTCCTCCTGACAGACCACACCGCCGATATACTGCTGCACGCTGGCCCGGGCCGCTTCACACTCCCGCTGGAGCCTGCCGGCTTCACTTTTCATCTTTTCCTGGAACACCATGTAGTACCGGGTCTTGAAAATCTCCCGAAAGATCTCCTGACGGCTTTTGGTGTCGGCCTGTAGCAGCTTGCGAAAATCTCCCTGGGCGATCATGGCAATCTGAGAAAACTGGCTGCGGTTGAGGCCGATAAGCTCGGCGATCTCCCGGTTGACCTCCCGGGCCTTGGTGACCACCCGGCCGTCCGGAAGGGTAAGCTCCGCGTCCGCCTTTTGGATGGTGGTTCCACCACCCTTTTTCGCCGGCCGCTCGTACTCCGGATTCCGGCGGACCATATAGGTTTTACCGCCGTAGGAGAAGACCAGCTCCACCTGCGTGGGGGTCTCCGGCTGGGCGTACTTGGAGCGGAACATGGAGGGGTCCCGGTCGTCTCCGCTGGGCTCCCCGTAGAGGGCATAGGTGATGGCGTCAAAGATGGTGGTCTTGCCTGCGCCGGTATCCCCGGTGATGAGGTAAAGCCCCTGTTCCCCCAGCCTCTCCAGGTCCATGACCACCTTCCCGGCGTAAGGTCCGAAGGCGGATACCGTCAATTTCAGCGGTCTCATTCCTCATCCTCCTCCCAGATGCGCTCCATCCACGTCCGGGCAAAGGCCTGCTGCTCCTCGCCCATGGGCCTGCCGTTCTGGGCCTGGTAAAATTCCTCCAGCAGCTCCAGCGGAGAACGGTTCTCCGCATCCTCCGCCCCGTCCAGACAGACCTCCGTCCGGGTGCGCGTGTTGTCATAGTCCAGCTTCATCAGGTTGGGGTAGAGGATCTGGAGCTTGCGCATGGCGTCGGGGACGTCCTCCTCGTCCGTGAGGGTGATGTGGACATAGTCTCGCTGATAGCTCGTCCCCTCATAAAACCCCCGGAAGGTCAGCTCTTCATAGGTCCCACGCAGCTCCACCAGATCCCGCAAAGGGACAAGGGGCACCGTGCGCACGGACACCGCCCCCTTTGCCTCCAGTTCCACTACGGTCACGGACTTCTGATGACCGGCCTCGGAGACGGAGTACTTGAGGGGCGTACCGCAGTAGCGCACCGTCTCCCTGCCCACCCGCTGAGGCTCGTGGATGTGTCCCAGGGCCACATAGTCAAAGGGATCAAAGACGGAGGCATCCACATTGTCCGTCCCGCCCACGGAGAGCTCCTCCGAGTCACACCGGGCAGCGCCGGTGACAAACTGATGGGTCACCAGCACATTTCTCTCGGCCGGGTCCACGCCCATGGCTTCAATGGCTGCGGCCAGGGCATCGGTATAGGTGGTGATCTCCCGCTCGGGGAAGCACCGGCGCACATGGGCCGGCTTTACAAAGGGCAGGAGGTAGAAATTTACCCTGCCGTACTCGTCAGTCAGGGTGATGGGCCTTACCTTGCCGTCATAGACCGGGGCCAGATGAACGCCGCTCCCCTCCATCAGCCGCCCGCCGAAGGCCATGCGCTCCGGAGAGTCGTGGTTGCCGCTGATGAGGAAGATCTGGAGGTCCCGTTTGGCCAACCGCACCAGGAAGCCGTCCAGCAAGGCAACCGCTTCCGCGGACGGCACCGACTTGTCATAGACATCCCCGGCGATCAGGACCCCGTCCGGCTTCTCCGCGTCAATGACGTGGAGGATCTCCGTAAGGATGTACCGCTGATCCTCCAGCATGGAAAACTCATTGACCCGCTTGCCCAGATGCAGGTCGGAGAGGTGAATGAATTTCATCGGCATACCTCCTAAAGCAGCGCGGCGCGCGCCCAGCCCCCGGCACAATGGCCGGAGCAATAACATGCGGTTTTCTCCATTATACGGAACAAATCCTGCTGTGACAAGTAACACCCCTCCCCGGGATTTTTCGCCGCCCCTGTTGACAGATCGGTCTACTTGTTGTAAACTTCATTCAAGAAGGTCTATATCGAGTAGACCAACATGGGAGGTGTGTACAATGGCCGACACGAGACTGGGGGCGGTGGAGACCCGTTTCGCGGACCTCATCTGGGCCCACGAGCCTCTCTCCTCCGGCGAGCTGGTGAAGCTGTGCGAGCAGGAGCTGCGCTGGAAAAAATCCACCACCTACACGGTCCTGCGCCGTCTGTGCGAGCGGGGCCTTTTCCGCAACGACGGCGGCACGGTGATGTCCCTCCTGTCCAAAGAGCAGTTCAGCGCCATGCAGAGCGAGCAGTTCGTGGAGGAGACCTTTGAGGGCTCCCTGCCCAGGTTCCTGGCCGCCTTCTCCACCCGCAGAAAGCTGTCCCACGAGGAGATCGACGCCCTGCAGGCCCTCATCGACAAGCTGAGGTGACGCCATGCTGCAGACGATGTTCCTGACGGTGCTCAATATGTCCATCACCGCCAGCGCCGCCATCCTGCCGGTGCTGGGCGCAAGGCTTTTGCTCCGGCGTGCACCCAAAGTCTTCTCCTACGCCCTGTGGGCCGTGGTGCTCTTTCGCCTGCTCTGCCCCGTGTCCCCGTCGTCTGTCATCTCCCTGTACAATGTCCTGGAGACGCCCGCTGCGGAGGCCGGGCCCGTGGGGCACATGGCATACCTCCCCCTGCCTTCCGATGAGGAGAATACCCCGGTCCTTCCCGCGGCTCCGGCGGAGCAGGCGGAGGACGCCGCGGCTCCGGCAGTCGCTCCGGAAACGGAAGGTATCAGTCTCTCTCCCCTGGCCGCCGCCGGTGCCCTGTGGCTTTCAGGGGCGGCGGCTCTGGCCCTTCTGAACACCGTCCGCTGGGTAAAGCTCCGCCGCCGGCTCCTCTGCGCCCTCCCCCTCCGAGAGAATGTCTACCTGGCGGACCACATCCCGGTGCCCTTCGTAATGGGGCTGGTGCGGCCCAGGATCTATCTGCCCTCCGACCTGGCCGAGGCGGAACAGGCCTACATCATCCGCCACGAGCAGCACCACATCCGCCGGGGTGACCTTCTTTTCCGGCTCCTGGCCTTTGCCGCCCTGTGCATCCACTGGTTCAATCCCTTGGTGTGGCTGGCCTTTACCCTGGCCGGCAGGGATATGGAGATGTCCTGCGACGAGGCGGTGCTCCGGCAGTCCGGCAGCCAGATCCGGGCGGACTACTCCCTGTCCCTCCTGCGGTACTCCGTCGGGAAAAACCGTTTCATCGGCGCGCCCCTCGCCTTTGGCGTGGGAGATACGAGGGAAAGGATCGAGAACGTCATGAAGTAAGAGATGAGCAAAACAGTTGGAAAGAGCGGCCCGCAAACAGGCAAATGGGAATCGAAAGAGATTAGGGCATCTCAAGGGTGCAAAAACCATAGCGCGGTAAACCCCGCGC
>NZ_JBQHTM010000055.1:0-18023 GCF_052065695.1 Intestinimonas sp. HCP28S3_D6 | reverse complement strand
CGGCTGCGGCAGCATCGCCCAGGATGGAAGCCAGCGGCTTCCATCCTGACCGACGCTCTGATTAACTAAGTTCTACCGTGCAGGTGTCCAGCTTGCACTTGCAATTTGCGGACGTAAAAGGACGGGGGAGACGGCTCAAAACCCGTTTCTTTTTCCCTGCTGGAAAAAGAACGGTTTTTGGAATCCAAAGAAAAAGGGGCTCCCGAGTGGGTTGAGTGGCTCCAAATAGGAATCCGGCGGCCTGGCTTTACGCCCCGTAGAGCACCAGCACCGTCCACAGGTGACTCCGCCGGTGGAACAGGGACAAGCTGTGGTCCTATCCGCAATTTTTTCGCCGCCTGCGCGGGTGGGGGTCGGGACGTGGTGGCGCTGCCTGATATTGCCGTTGCTGCAACGTGGGTGGTGTCTACCGCAGCGCAGGTGAGTATCGGGGTGTGGTGGCGCTGCCCGGTATTCCCTTTCCTGTGACGCGGACTGGTTGGAGGGCCGCCACTCAGGGCCGGCCCCGCTCCAGCCGGTCCAGCACCGCCGTGAACCAGTCGGGCAGGGGGCACTCCACCGTCATGCGCTCGCCGGTGCGGGGGTGGACGAAGGAGAGTCTCCGGGCGTGGAGGCACTGGCCCGCCAGCCCGGGTACCGGCTTTTTGGCGCCGTACACCGTGTCCCCCAGCAGGGGGTGGCCGATGGAGGCCATATGGACCCGGATCTGGTGGGTGCGGCCCGTCTCCAGCCGGCAGCCGATGTGGGTATAGCCGGCATACCGCCCCAGCACCTCCCAGTGGGTCACCGCCTCACGGCCGTTTTTCCGGTCCACCGCCATCTTCTTCCGGTCCACCGGGTGGCGGCCGATGGGGGCGTCCACGGTGCCCTTGTCCTCCTTCAGCCCCCCCACGCACACCGCCTCATAATAGCGGTACAGGGAGTGGTCCTGGAGCTGGGCCGCCAGAGCCAGGTGGGCGGCGTCGTTCTTGGCAGCGATGATGAGGCCGGAGGTGTCCCGGTCGATGCGGTGGACGATGCCCGGCCGCAGCTCCCCGTTGATTCCAGAGAGACTATTTTTACAGTGATATAACAGAGCGTTGACCAAAGTGCCGTCGGGATGGCCGGGGGCGGGGTGGACCACCATGCCCACCGGCTTGTTGACCACGATGACGTCGGCGTCCTCGTAGACCACGTCCAGGGGAATGTCCTGGGGCAGCACGTCCACCGGCTCCGGGTCGGGAAGGGTGAGGGCCACGTCGTCCCCCACGGCGGTGCGGGCGTTCTTCTTCACGGCTTTGCCGTTGCAGGTGACCGCCCCCTCCTCGATGAGCCGCTGGGCCGCCGAACGGGTGAGACCCTCCACGCTCCGGGCCAGGAACTGGTCCAGCCGCTCCCCGTCCTGGTCAGCTCTCAGTATCACTTCTGTCATGGGGCGCCTCCTTTTTCTCCAGCTTGTCGTAGTAGAAAAGGAAGTAGACGCAAAAGGCGATGCCGCCGCAGACCACACAGATGTCGGCCACGTTAAAGACGGCGAAATGCATGAACTGGAAGTTGAACATGTCGGTGACGAAGCCGAAGAGGGCCCGGTCGATGAGGTTGCCCACCGCCCCGGCAAAGACCACCGTCAGGGTGGTCACCCCAAAGGGGTGGCGGATCACCCGGCGCAGCAGGGCCACGGCGATGGCCACCGCCACCACCGCCGAGATGAGGGTCAGAATCCAGGTGTGGTCGGAGAAGATGGAAAAGGCGGCGCCGGTGTTCTTCACGTAGGTGAGCTCCACCAGGCCGGGGAGAAAGGGGACCGAGGTCCCCAGGGGGATGTTTGCGCGGACCAGGTACTTGACCACCTGGTCGGCGGCCACCAGGACCGCCGCGAGCAGGGCATACAGCATAGCGGTAAAAACTCCTTGTCTCCGGCCCCAGGCCGGGATGGGCCCTTCAGATGGGCCGGTATCATACCTTTTCATTATATCAAAATCCGACCGGTTTACAATCACATTCTTCCCCCGTCCACTTTTTGGGACCGGTCCTGTGATTTTCCCCCTTGACAGCAATCGAACATTTGTTGTATCATCGACTCGAACAAAAGTTCTGGAAACCTTTTGGGCGCCGGTGCCGTCTAAGAGAGTAAGAGACACCCCATCAAACGGCGGCAGGCCCGCAGCACAGGAGGGATCACGGTATGCAAACCATTTATTACAGGACGGAACACTTCATCCGGCACCAGGGCAACCTGGTGGATCTGGCGGCCTATCGCCAGAAGCTCTCCGCGGTCTCCGGCGGGGACCTGGCCCCTGTGCTGGCCGAGCCGGTGCCTGACTCGGAGCCCGAGGTCCAGGGCCCCCAGCTCTACCTGCTGCCCAAGCCCGCCCCCATAACCCCCCGGCGGCGCTCTGCACGGCGGCAGCGGCGGCTCCGCCGGGCGGCGGTGATGCTGGACCTGTGCGCCAGCATCGCCGTGGTAGCCCTCACCGCCGGGGCGCTGGCCGCCTTCCTGGGCCTGCTGGGGTAAGAATGGCCACAGGCCAGGCGGGCAGATGCTATCCGCCCCTATCCCAGCCCTGGAGCGTGATCTCGTGGGCGGCCACAGGCCGCCCGTTAACCTACGTCGCAACACCCACCCACGCAGGCGGCGAAAAAAGTGGGGATAGAACCACCGCTTGTCCCTGTTCCGCCGGGGTAGTCTACCGTAGACGGGGCTGGTGCACAATGGGGGCGTAAAGACGGGCCGCCGGATTCCTATTTGGAGCCACTCACCCCGCACGGGAGCCCCTTTTTCTTTGGATTCCAAAAACCATTCTTTTTTCCAGCAGGGAAAAAGAAATGGGTTTTGACCGTCTCTCCCGTCCTTTTACGTCACAGAAAGACAAAGAGACGAGGCGTAAAACCACACCGCAAGGCTCTCCCTCATCCGTCTGGCCTTCGGCCAGCCACCACGGGTTAAGGAAGAAGTGATTTCTTCTGACTGTCCACCGGACAGTCAGACCCCCCAGGGGAAGGCTTTCCCCGCGCCGGGGCAGTTTCAATGTCACAACATCCGCGCAGCGGACCTTTCCCCTCCGGGAAGGCCCTCTGTGCGGAATTTTTTTGGCAAAACAGGAATTTTTCCTTTACTTTACGGCCAGGATATGATAATCTACTATGGCACGCAAAGTGCCAAGAACGCCCAGATGCCTCGTTCCGGGACACAGCCCGCTCTCACGCGGGGGTTTTCACCCGCCCGTTACGCAGCCCTCGGGCAAATCAGATGAAAGGTGGAATTTTCCATGATCCGTAAGGACGAAAAGACGGCCGTCATTGAGGCCAACCGCACCCATCCCACTGACACCGGCTCCCCCGAGGTGCAGATCGCCATTCTGACCGCCCGCATCCAGGAGCTCACCGAGCACCTGAAGATCCACATCCACGACAACCACAGCCGCCGCGGCCTGCTGAAGATGGTCGGTAAGCGCCGCAAGATGCTGGACTACCTGGCCAAGAAGGACGTGGAGCGTTACCGCGCCATTATCGCTAAGCTGGGCATCAGAAAGTAATGAAGTGAATGAGGGTGGTGTGGGCTTCCGCACCACCCTTTCTTCCAATCCACCCCATTTTCCACCCGCGTTCAGAGCCCAAACGGCTTTTTTAGCAGTTGAACCTGTGCCCGGAAAGCCCGGACCCGCGTTCAAATGCTAAAAACGGCCTGACGGCTCTGACGTGCATCCACATCACAAAGGAGGAACAACATGTCAACCGTCATCACTCACAAGCAGTTCCCCAACCACAAGACCTACAAGATGGACCTGTGCGGCCGTCCCCTCACCATCGACGTGGGCAAGGTGGCCGAGCTTGCCACCGCCTCCGCCATGGTCTCCTACGGCGAGACCACCGTGCTGGTGGCCGTCACCGCCGCCCCCCGTCCCCGGGACGGCGTGGACTTCTTCCCCCTGAGCGTGGACTTCGAGGAGAAGCTCTACGCCGTGGGCCGCATTCCCGGCTCCTTCATGCGCCGTGAGGGCCAGCCCTCCCTGCCCGCCGTGCTGGCCGCCCGTGTCATCGACCGCTCCATCCGCCCCCTCTTCCCCTACGACTTCCGCAACGACGTGGTGGTCACCTGCACCGTCATGAGCGTGGACCGGGACTGCTCTCCCGAGATGACCGCCATGATCGGCGTGTCCGCCTGCCTGGCCTACTCCGAGATCCCCTGGGCCGGCCCCATCGGCTGCATGGAGATGGGCTATGTGGACGGCCAGATCGTCAAGAACCCCACCCAGGAGCAGAAGCACGCCTCCAAGCTGGACCTCACTGTGGCCGCCACCGACGGCAAGGTCATCATGATCGAGGCCGGCGCCGACCAGATCCCCGACGACATCATGTATGACGCCATCCTCCAGGCCCACGAGGAGTGCCGCAAGCAGGTGGCCTTCATCAACACCATCGTGGCCGAGATCGGCCGTGAGAAGATGACCTACGACCACGCCGCCTTCGACCAGGAGCTCTTCGACGACATCGTGGCCAATTTCATGGACGAGGCCAAGGCCGCCATGGACACCGACGACAAGAACATCCGGGAGGCCCGCTGGAACGCCATGATCGAGAAGTGGCACGAGAAGTACCTGGAGAGCCACCCCGACATGGACCAGTACCTGGAGGAGATCACCTACAAGTTCCAGAAGAAGATCGTCAAGGCCTGGCTCCTGGAGGGCCACCGCGTGGACGGCCGCGCCAAGAACGAGATCCGTCCCCTGGCCGCCGAGGTGGGCGTCCTGCCCAAGGTCCACGGCTCCGGCCTCTTCACCCGCGGCCAGACCCAGGTCCTCTCCATCTGCACCCTGAACACCCTCTCCGCCGCCCAGAAGCTGGACACCATCTGGGAGGAGGAGGAGAAGCGGTACATGCACCACTACAACTTCCCCGCCTACTCCACCGGTGAGGCCCGTGCCGCCCGGTCCACCAACCGCCGCGAGAAGGGCCACGGCGCCCTGGCCGAGCGCGCTCTGGACCCCGTCATCCCCCCCGTGGAGGAGTTCCCCTACGCCATCCGCGTGGTCTCCGAGGTCCTGAGCTCCAACGGCTCCACCTCCCAGGGCTCCATCTGCGGCTCCACCCTGGCCCTTATGGACGCCGGCGTGCCCATCAAGGCCCCCGTGGCCGGCATCTCCTGCGGCCTCATCCAGGACGATGACGGCGGCTTCACCACCTTCATCGACATCCAGGGCGTGGAGGACTTCCACGGCGAGATGGACTTCAAGGTGGCCGGCACCAAGGCCGGTATCACCGCCATCCAGATGGACATCAAGAACGACGGCCTCTCCCACGCCATCATCAAGGAGGCCCTGGAGATCACCAAGGACGCCCGCTACGCCATCCTGGACGAGATCATGCTCCCCTGCATCTCCAAGCCCCGGGAGGACGTGGCCGACACCGCCCCCAAGATGGTCAAGATGAAGATCGACCCCGACAAGATCCGCGAGGTCATCGGCTCCGGCGGCAAGGTCATCCAGAAGATCTGCGCCGACACCGGCGCCAAGATCGACATCGAGGACGACGGCACCATCTACATTGCCGGCGTGGACAAGGCCTCCTGCGACGCCGCCAAAAAGACCATCGAGACCATCGTCTTTGTGCCCGAGGTGGGTCAGCTGTACTACGGCAAGGTGGTCCGCATCCTGCCCTTCGGCGCCTTCGTGGAGCTGGCTCCCGGCAAGGACGGCATGGTCCACATCTCCAAGCTCTCCAACCGCCGCGTGGAGAAGTGTGAGGATGTGGTCAACATCGGCGACATGATCTGGGTCAAGGTCATCGAGATCGACGAGAAGGGCCGCGTGAACCTGTCCTACAAGGACGCCCTCCGGGAGATCGAGAACAACCCCGGCCTGAAGAAGTAAGAACGCCCAAGTGACCGGGCGGGCGGAACCACATCCGCCCGCCCGGTTTTTTTCATATGGCGGACACTCCTCCGTAGGGGCGGCTATCAGCCGCCCGCCGTGCCGGTGTGGGACTGTTATATTTGTAGGGCGCGGCTTCCCAGACGCGCCCGGTACACAAAAAGCCGGGGCGGCCTTTGCCGCCCCGGCTGTGATCCGGTACTGTTCCGCTATTTTCCATGCCGGAAGTGGAAGGTCTTCTCTCCCGTCACCGGCTGGTAGAGGGTATCTGTATCCGGCTCGTAGACCAGTTGCTCCGTGAGGCCCTCTGCTCCATAGGTGAGCCATACCTCTTGGCCCGCGTTGGTGCCATAGACGATATACAGGAGCCCGTCCAGGCCGGAGATCCCCCGCAGCGCCTGGCAGTCCGGCAGCCAGTCCTCCAGCACATCGGAGGTGTAGGTGACCCCCTCCAGAGGCTCGCCGTCGTTGTCCAGCACCTCCGTGGTTTCTGGGGTACAGTGTGTCAGCAGCCCTTCCGCGGTGAGGGCGGTCCTTTCCCCGTCGGGCGGAGTCACCCGGTAGAGGCCGTAGGTCTCCCGCTCCCGGTCGGACATGACCACAGTGCGGCTCTGTCCGTTCCACCACCGAAAGCCCAGGACGCCCGCCAGGATGAGCGCCGCGGCCAGGACCAGCAGGCCCCACTTCCACCCGCTCCGGCGGCCGGTATACCCTTTCATATGTCCCGCTCCCTTCCATCTATTTTTATCCGGGCCTTTCAGGCCCATCCTATCCGATTTTTCACACTCTGTCAACCCGAGGCGCCCGACGCCCTGGGCCATTGGGCGGCTAATCGCCGCCCCTGCAAAGATCATGAAGGGAGTGCTCGTCATGGAACTGGATACCCTCTGGACCCGGGCCGGAGCGGCCGGGTGGGGGACCTGCGCCTACGCCGACCTGCTGCCCCACATGGATGAGCATGCTCAGGCCAAGGCGGAGGGGCTCTGTCCCGCCCCCGCCGGGGTGTATGTGGCCGCCTTCCCCTACTACGCCGGGGAGACCCCCGGCAACCTGTCCCGCTACGCCCGTGGGGAGGACTACCACACCGCCCTGGCCCGGCGGCTGACTCCCGTCTGCGCCGCCCTGGAGGCACACCACCCTTTCCACAAATTTGTCCCACTTGTGGACAACTCCCCCCTGCCGGAGCGGGAGGCCGCCGCCCTGGCCGGGCTGGGCCTCCGGGGGAAAAACGGCCTCGTCATCCTGCCCCCCTGGGGGAGCTGGCTCTTTCTGGCCACGGTCCTCACCGACCTGCCCCTGCCCTCCGCCCCCGCGCCCTCCCCAGACTGCGTCGGCTGCGGCGCCTGCCTGGCCGCCTGTCCCGGAAAAGCCCTGGGCCCCAACGGTTTTGACATTTCCAAATGTCTCTCCGAGCTCACCCAGCGCAAGGGGGAGCTGACAGCGGAGCAGACCGGCCTTCTCCGCCGTCACAACCTCATCTGGGGCTGCGACGCCTGTCAGACCGTCTGCCCCTACAACCGGGATGTGCCCATCACGCCCCTGCCGGAGTTCCGGGACGGACTTCTTTCCACACTTACCCCAAAAGATGTGGAAAACTCCACCTGGAAACAGTTCCAGGCCGCCTTCCCGGACCGGGCATTCACCTGGCGTGGCCCCGGCGTGCTGGAGCGCAACCTGAAGCTGAAAGAGGAGAAATAAAAGAGCGACGGCTTTGGACTAACGTCCAAAGCCGTCGCTTTTTCTTATGTCAGCCGCCCCATGCCGTGCAGAAAGAGGACCAATCCCCCGCCGCAGGCGGCCGCCCCCAGCAGGAGGGCCCAGCCGGTGCCCAGGTCAGCGGCGCCGCCCCCCATCAGCAGGAGGGTGCCGCCCCGCCTTCCCAGTCTGCCGGTGAGCCGGTGGGACCGGACACCCGCCAGGGCGGCCAGGGTGGTGAGGACGTAAAGGAGGCCGAACCACCGGAGGGGGATGCCGGCGCGGCGGTACTGCACCTGGGAGAGAAAGACGGCTACGAACTGCACCGTCTCGGTAAAGAGGGCGGCCCCCACCAGCAGGGGGGCGTGGGCAAGGCTCCACCCCAGGGCGGAGCGGAGGGGCGGACGCTCCGACCGGGCCGGTGCCTCCCCCGGCGGATCGGTGAGAAAGAGTGTGAGGAGGGCGGCCAGGCCGTAGGTCACCACCGTCCATCCGGCGGCGGCGCGGTAGTGGTCCCCGAAGAAAAGGGTGGAGCACACCCCCGCCGTCAACAGCCCGGCGGTCTGGACCGCTCCCCACAAGCCGAAGCGCCGCTGGCCCTCCGCCGGGTCGCCGCAGGCGTAGAGGTAGGCGGAGTCACAGCCGGAGAGCCCGGCGAGGGCCACGGCCAGGATGACCCGCTCCAGCAGAAAGTCCCCAAAGCCGTTTGCCCGCCAAAAGACCACCTTGGAGAGGGCGTAGAGGGCGGTGGAGAGGACGATAACCCGTCGGTGGCCCAGCCGGTCGGCCACCCTGCCCCAGGGGAGCTCCAGCAGGAGCATGAGGGCCACCGACACCGACTCGATGGCGCCGATCTGGGCCAGAGTGAGCCCGGTGGCCTGGCGGTAGAGAGTGGCCACGGGGGCATAAAAGCACAGTCCCTCCAAAAAATAGGCAGCAAAAAAGAGCGCGGTATTGTGCCTGGTATCCATCTGAATTTCCTCCTGTTTTCGTCTGGCGCGGCCAAATGGGCAGCACCGGGAAGCCCGCCGGAGGCGGACCCAACGAAACAGAGGGGCATCAGATGGGACGAGGCATCAATACACGCGCTCCTTTCAAAGCTTCAGAATTTTACAGCCGCCGCAGCAGCAGGCCGCTCATAGGGGCGAGCCGGATGGCGGCCTGGCCGGTCTCGGCGTTGGCGGGCCACACCATGGACCCGTCCACCTGGGCCCAGCTGCCGGCCACGGTGAGGACGGTGGGCCGGTCGCCGGCGTTGGCGGCGCAGAGGACGCTGTCCCCCTCCCAGGTCCGGGTAAAGGCCAGCACCGCCCCCTCCGCCTTCACATAGGCGATGTCGCCCTTCCGCAGGGGGGTAAGCTCCTTCCGGGCCCTGCCCAGGGCGGTGTACCAGGCGGTGAGGTCCTTGTCCTCGCTCCCCCAGGGGAAGGTGCGGCGGTTGAGGGGGTCCTCGAAGCCCTCCATGCCCGCCTCATCGCCGTAGTAGGTGGTGGGGCTGCCCGGGAAGGCGTACTGCACCAGGGAGGCCAGCCGCAGCCGCTGCACCCCCAGGGCCCGCTGCTCCGGGGTGAGCCGGTAGGTGGACCGCCACTCCTTGCTCTCCCCGCCGCAGTCGCCCCCCACCCCCAGCAGTGTGAGGATGCGGGGGGTGTCGTGGGTGCCCAGGGAGTTCATGGCGGAGTAAAAGGCGGCGGGGGGGTAGTTCTCCCGCAGGGTTTCCATGGTCTCCCGAAAGGCCCCGGCGTTGTGGGCCAAAAGCCAGGTGAGGAGGGCATTGCGGAAGGGGTAGTTCATGAGCCCGTCCAGATAGCCCCCCAGCAGGTGCTTGCGGCGGACGCCGTAGGCCACCTTGTTGGAGCCGTCCTCCCACACCTCGCCGATGATGACAGCCTCGGGCTTCACCGCCCGGGCGGCGGCGTGGAGCTTGCCCACGAACTCGTCGGGGAGCTCGTCGGCCACGTCCAGCCGCCAGCCGTCGGCCCCTGCCTCCAGCCATCGGCGGACGATGCTGTTCTCGTTCTCAATGATATAGTCCACATAGCTGGGCTCGCTCTCGTTCACCGCCGGCAGGGAGTAGATGCCCCACCAGGCGTCGTAGCGGTCCGGCCAGTGGGAAAAGTGGTACCAGCTATAATAGGGGGACTCCTTGGACTGATGTGCCCCCAGGCCGGGGTAGGAGCCGTCCCCGTTGAAGTAACGGCTCACGAAGCCCTGGTGGTTAAAGACCCCGTCCAATATCACCCGCATGCCCTTGGCCCGGGCGGCGGCACACAGCAGGGCGAAGTCCTCGTTGGTGCCCAGCATGGGGTCGATTTTTTCATAGTCGCCGGTGCCGTAGCGGTGGTTCTCCGGTGCCTCGAAGATGGGGCAGAAGTAGAGGGTCTCCACCCCCAGGCTCTGGAGGTAGTCCAGCTTCTCCATGACCCCTGCCAGGGAGCCGCCGAAGAAGTCCCGGTTGCGGACCTCGCCCCGCTCATCGGGCCGCCACACCGGCTCCTCAAACCAGCCGGTGTGGACGCTGCGGCCGCCCACCATGCCGGTGGGGTCGGGGACGGCGGTGCGGCGGAACCGGTCGGGGAAGATCTGGTAAGTGACTCCCTCCCCGAACCAAGTCGGCACCTCCACGGTGCCGTCATAGACGGTGAGCTGCCGCTCCGGCAGCTCCAGCACCTTGCCGTCCAGCCGCTCCAGCCGGAAGGAGTACCACACCAGGCCCAGATAGCCGCTGGTGTCCAGGGTGCAGGAAAAGAGGTCCCGGTCCCCGTCCAGCCCCGTCCAGGGCATGGGGAGGGTCACCGTCTCGTCGTTTCGGAACTCAAACCGTGCCTTCACAAAGGCCCGGGACCAGCCGTCCCCCCGCCAGGGGCGGAGGGTGAGGCGCACCGGGACGCCCGACGCCACCGCCCCGTAGGGAGTCTTGTACCGGGGGTCCCGGGAGTCAAAGATAGGCGTGTCAGTCACACTACATCACTCACTATTGCGCAGAATGGGCATCGGGCACCTCAGTCCGGCCGGTGGTAGTACTTTTTGAACTTCACGAAGTGCCCCAGCTGATTTTTCTCCAGCTTCAGTTTACGCTTGAAGGCGGCGTCGGGTCCGTAGAGGAGGGGGTTGGTCACCGCCCCGGCCCGGATGAGCGCCTTCATCTCCTGGTGGTAGCGCTTGGGGGTATAGTCGAAGGCCACCTTGTGGGGGACCACCATCCACAGCGAGCGGTTCCGGGTGATGATGGGCTCCAGGGCCTTGTGCTCCACCCGGTCGGCCACCAGGAGCTTGGCCAGGTTGTAGCCCGCCCCGGTCACATAGTAGTTGCTGCGGCCCTGGCGGGTGTTGATCTCAAAGGCCTTGAACTGCCCGTCCCGCTGGTCGTACTTGATGTCGAAGTTGGAAAAGCCGGTAAAACCCACGTCCTCCAGGAAGGCCTGGAACTTCTCACTGAGGCCGTCGGCGGGCTCGGTGATGATGACGGCGTGGTTGCCGATGCCGTGGGGGGTGTGCTCCTCCAGCAGCACATGGCCCAGGCACATGAGCTTCACCTGAGCATGCTCATCGGAGTAGCAGGTGAGGACCCGCATGAAGCTGTCGTCCCCGGGGATGAACTCCTGGATAATCATGGCGTCGGGGTAGCCGGCGGCGTAGATCTTGTCCAATGTGGCCTCCAGACTGGCCCGGTCGGGAAGGGTAAAGACCTTCTCACTGCCGGGAAAGTCGTGCTCCCAGTAGTGGACCCCGTTGGCCGGCTTGCAGATATAGGGGGGCTCAAAGGGCAGCTCGAAGTCGTGGCCCATCTCCTTCCGGTAGACGAAGGTGGACGGGTGGTCGATGCCGTACTTGTCGCACAGCTCATAAAACCGCTCTTTGTCGGTGAGCTCCTCCATGAGCTCCAGGTCGATATAGGGGGCGATGACGTTGGCGGGGAACCGGTCTTTGTACTGGGCCGCCAGCTTCACGTAACTGTCGCCGCAGCCGATGACCAGCACCGTCTTGTCCGGGTTGGCCCGGGCGAATTTACACACGTTGTCGTAGAAGGTGGGCCCGTCCTCGTTCTTGGCGCACACCCGGTAGTCCAGGATGGCGCTTTCATAGCACACGCCGGTGGCGAACTTGCCATAGGCGGTGGAGCGGATGCCGTAGGCCTCATGGAAGGCCCGGGCCATGCTGTATACGTTGATGTCCCCGCCGAAGAGGAGGGGGAGGAAGGATGTCTCCATCATGGTTCAGCTCCCTGAAAGATGATCTCATACCAGTTTTTATCTCCGCCGGGACCCATGGGGACCACCCGGACGGGATACCGGGCCGCCGCCCAGGCGGCCTCCTCGTCGGTGAGCCGCAGCTCCCGGCGGCGGATGCCGCCCCCGGCGAAGGCCTGGGACAGCTTCCTGTCCAGTCGTGCTTCTCTCTCTGTCATGGCTTGGCTCCTCGGCGGCCCATCAGCCGGTGGCCCGCTTGACCTGGTAGACGCCGGAGATCTGGCCCAGCTTGTTGATGAGGCTGGTGAGCTCGTTGCGGTCCTTGACCTCCAGCACCACCGACACCAGGGCGTAGCCGTCGGGGAGGCCCCGGGCGGAGAAGCTGCTCACCTTCACCTTGGCGGCGGTGAGGGCCATGGTCACATCCAGGGCCAGGCCGTCCCGGTCCTTGGCGGAGATCTCCAGAGAGGTCTGGTAGCCGGTCTGGTCGCTCTCGCCCCAGGAGACCTTCACCCAGCGGCCGGCCTCCTCGGGCTTGCGCTTGGCGGGGTCGGCGTTGGGGCAGTCCTGCCGGTGGACCGACACGCCGAAGCCCCGGGTGATGAAGCCCACCACCGGGTCCCCGGGCACCGGGGTGCAGCACTTGGCGAACTTCACCAGGCAGTTGTCCAGTCCCTCCACGATGATGCCCGACTCGCTGCGCTTGGCGCCGGGGATGAGCTTGGCGGGGGCGGAGAGCTGGGGGGAGTTGGCCTGGGCGGCCAGTCGCTCGGCGTTGGCCTTCTCGGTCTTGTCCCGGTTGATGCGCAGCAGCTCGTCCCGGATGCGGTTGACCGCCTTCTGGGCGGTCATGCCGCCGTAGCCGATGGCGGCGTAGAGGTCGTCCAGGCTGCCGGAACCCACCTTCTTGAGGAGGTGGGGGAGGACGTCCTCGCCGGTGATGGCGGCCAGCTGGATGCCGGCCCGCTTGAGCTCCGACTCGAACATGGCCCGGCCGGTGACGATGTTCTCCTCCCGGCGCTCCTTCTTGAACCACTGCTTGATCTTATTGCGGGCCTCGTTGGACTTGCAGATCTTCATCCAGTCCCGGCTGGGGCCGTGGGCCGACTTGGAGGTGATGACCTCCACGATGTCGCCGGACTGGAGCTGATAGTCAAAGGTGACGATACGCCCGTTGACCTTGCATCCCGTCATGGCGTTGCCCACGGCGGAGTGGATGTTGTAGGCAAAGTCGATGGGGGTGGCTCCGGCGGGCAGGTTGACCACGTCGCCCCGGGGGGTGAACACGAACACCTCGTCGGCGAAGAGGTCCACCTTCAGCGTGCGGACGTACTCCTCAGCCTCGGTGTCCTGCTGGCTCTCCAGCAGCTTCCGGACCCACTCGAAGGCCTCCTCGGTGCCCAGCTTGTCGTTGGCCAGGCCCTGCTTGTACTTCCAGTGGGCGGCGATGCCGTATTCCGCCGTGTGGTGCATATCCCAGGTGCGGATCTGCACCTCGAAGGGGATGCCCTCCCGGCCGATGACGGTGGTGTGGAGGGACTGGTAGCCGTTGGGCTTGGGGGTGCCGATATAGTCCTTGAACCGGCCCAGCACCGGCTTGAAGAGGTCGTGGATACAGCCCAGGACGTTGTAGCACTCGTTGGTGTCGTCCACGATGACCCGGAAGGCGTAGAGGTCGAAGATCTCGTCCAGGGTCTTGTTCTGGGCGAACATTTTTCGGTAGATGGAGTAGATGTGCTTCACCCGGCCGTAGACGGTGGCCTGGATGCCCTCCTCGGCCAGCCGGTCCTGGATCTTTTTCTGGATGCTGGCCATGAACTCCTCGTGGGCGGAGGAGCGGCGGATGAGCTCGTCCCCGATCTCCTGGTAGCCCACCGGGTCCAGATACCGCAGGGAGATGTCCTCCAGCTCCCACTTGATCTTCTGCATGCCCAGCCGGTGGGCGATGGGGGCGTAGATCTCCATGGTCTCCAGGGCCTTCTCCCGCTGCTTGCGGGGGGTCTGGTACTCCATGGTGCGCATGTTGTGGAGCCGGTCGCAGATCTTGATGAGGATGACCCGGATGTCCTTGGCCATGGCCATGAGCATCTTGCGCAGGTTCTCCATCTGCTCCTCTTCCTTGGAGGTGTACTGCACCCGGGTCAGCTTGGTGACCCCCTCCACCAGGTCGGCCACCGTGGGTCCGAAGAGCTTGGCGATGTCCTCATGGGTGGAGCCGGTGTCCTCGATGCAGTCGTGGAGGAGGGCGGCGATGATGGAGTCGGTGTCCAGCTCCAGCTCGGCCACGATCTCGGCCACCGCCAGGGGGTGGGTGATATAGGGGGAGCCGTCCTTGCGCAGCTGCCCCGAATGGGCCTGGTCGGCGTACTGGAAGGCGGCGTAGAGCCGCTTGGTGTCCAGGTTGTGGTTATATTGTTTGATCTTGTCTTCCAGGGCGTGATAGCTCTCCAAGACGGGGTCCATACGATCACCTCTTCTAAAATGCGCCCCGTCCCGGCCTTCAACGCTGGGAGAGGCGGCGCAGCCGCTTCATGAGGGCGGAGTCCTCCAGATCCACCTTGCCCTCCACCTGACACAGGTCAATGCGCAGGTGGTCGGTGGACTGCTCCACCCGGATGAGCCCGTGCTCATCCAGGACCTCCAGGCAGACCATGGTCCGCATGACGGTCTCCTTGATGCCGTAGGTCCGGGAGACCCCCCGGGCCAGACGGCGGGCGGTGTCCTCCACCCGGCCCTGCCGGGCGTGGCCGCTGAGATACCGCCACACGGCGGCAAATTCCGCCCGGCTGGGGATGAGGGCGGCCGCCTCCCGGGCGGTCAGGTTCTCCCCCTGCCGCAGGCGGTCGTAGAGGGCCTGCTCGGCCTCCATGCGGGTGGGGGCGGGGCGCAGATCGCACAGCTGGAGCTGCACCGACCGGGTGCCCCGGAATTCGTTTATCTGGGGGGTAAAGGCCACGTCCACCCGGTCCCCGGGGGCCAGGCCCGCCATCCGGGCCGTCACGGAGAAGAAGATGGCGTCCAGGCTGTGGCCGCAGCGGCTTAAGCGCAGCTTCAGGTGCCGGCCGCCCCCCACCTCGTTGAGGGTGGACACGGTACAGCCCGACAGGGAGAACACCGGCTTGGGGTTGCCCGCCCCGTAGGGCTCCAGCACCCCCAGGCCCTGGACCTCCTCCACGGTGAGGAGGGCGGGGTCGGGGAGCTCGGCGTTGATGTTCAGCACCGACACCAGCTCGGCCCCGCCGCTCCAGGTCTCCACACATTCCTCCACCCGCTTCCGGAATGCGTCGATGTTCTCCTCCAGAATGGTAAAGCCGGCGGCCAGGGCGTGGCCCCCGAAGCCCTCCAGCAGGTCGGCGCAGGACTCCAGGGCCTTGAACAGATTGAAGCCGCCAAAGCTCCGGCAGGAGCCCTTCCCCTTGCCGTCCTGGAGGCAGATCATGAAGGTGGGGCAGGAGTACCGCTCGGCCAGGCGGGAGGCCACAATGCCCACCACCCCCTGGTGCCAGTTTTCCCCGGAGAGGACCAGGGCCCGGCGGGGGGCAGCCGATTCCCGCTCCAGGCGGGAGAGGCACTCCTGGTAGATGTCCGCCTCGATGGCCTGCCGCTCCCGGTTGAGCTCACACAGCTCCTTGGCCAGCAGCTCCGCCCGGGCGGGGTCGTCGGTGAGGAGGAGCTCGGCGGCCACCCAGGCCTTCCCCATGCGCCCGGCGGCGTTGATCCGGGGCGCCAGGGTAAAGCCGATGCCCGTGGCGGTGAGACACCGGCTCTCCGCCCCCGCCTCCCGGATGAGGGCCTTGAAGCCGGGCCGGCGGGTGTGGGCCAGGGCCCGGAGCCCCTGCCGGACGATGGTCCGGTTCTCCCCGGTGAGGCTCATGACGTCGGCCACCGTGCCCACGGCGGCCAGGTCGGAACAGCGCTCAAAGACCGCCTGCCGCCCCTCCGGCGGGGTGAGGGCCAGGGCCAGCTTCAGAGCCACCCCCACCCCGGCCAGGCAGGGAAAGGGGTAGCCGCAGTCGCTCCGGTGGGGGTCCACCACCGCCGCGGCGGCGGGGAGGTCCTCCTTGCACTCGTGGTGGTCGGTGATGATGACCTCCATGCCAAGGCTGTTGGCGTAGTCGGTCTCGGCCACGGCGGTGATGCCGCAGTCCACCGTCACGATGAGACTCACCCCCGCCTGGTGCAGGTGGTCCACCGCCTCTTGGTTGAGGCCGTAGCCCTCCTCCAGCCGGTCGGGGATGTACGGGATGACCTGGCCCCCCCGGCTCCGGAGGAACTGGGTCAAAAGACAGGTGGACGTGATGCCGTCCACATCGTAGTCGCCGTAGACGGCGATGGACTCCCCGCGCTCTAAGGCCAGCGTCAGCCGGGCCGCCGCCTTGTCCATGTCCCTGAGGAGGAAGGGGTCATGGAGGGGCGCCTCCCCGGCGGACAAAAAGTCCTGGGCCGCCTCCGGGGCGTCCAGCCCACGGGCGCACAACACCAAGGCAGCCAGAGCCGGCAGTCCGGCCCTCCGCAGCCCTTCCACGGCGCTCCTTTCCGGGGCTGCCAGATTCCATTTCTTGTACTTCATCCGTTTGCCCTCAAATTTCAAAAAATCAACTTTTATTATACCAAATCCCCCCGACACTTACAAGGGAAAGTCCAGGGTATGGCAAAAGGAAAAGGACCCGCCCCTCCGGCGGGGAGGGACGGGTCCTAAAACATTCCCCCTGGAAGGGGAAAGGCGGATGGCCGAAGGCCAGACGGATGAGGGTGGGCTGATAAAATGGATTTCCTTATCAACATACGTGAAAGGACGGGGGAGACGGTCAAAACCCGTTTCTTTTTCCCTGCTGGAAAAAGAACGGTTTTTGGAATCCAAAGAAAAAGGGGCTCCCGTGCGGGTTGAGTGGTCCCAAATAGGAATCCGGCGGCCTGGCTTTACGCCCCCATTGTGGACCAGCACCGTCCACAGGAGACTCCGCCGGTGGAACAGAGACAAGCTGTGGTCCTATCCCACATTTTTTCGCCGCCTGCGCGGGTGGGAATCGGGACGTAGCACCGCTGACTGGTATTCCCTCTATTGTGGGGCGAGGCTTCTCAGCCGCCCGCCCTACCCGAAACACAGGCGCAAATGAGGGTCCCCTTCAGTCCCTTACGCGCACTCCAGATAGAGAGCGATGAGCTTGATGGTCTCCCGCATGCCGTGGAAGTGGGTGCGCTCCATGCCGTGGGAGGCCTGGACGCCGGGGCCGATGAGGGCGGCCTTGGCGTCGCTGCCCGCCTTCCAGGCCACCGACACGTCGGACGAGTAGTGGGGGTAGACGTCCACGGCGTAGTCCACCCCATTGGCCTTGGCCAGGGCCACCAGGCGGCTCACCATGTCGTAGTCGTAGGGCCCGGAGGAGTCCTTGGCGCAGATGGACACCTGCTCCTCGGTGCAGGTGAGGTCCAGGCCCACGCAGCCCATGTCCACCGCCAGCAGCTCGTCATAGTCCCAGGGGATGGTGGCGCCGCCGTGGCCCACCTCCTCGTAGACGGTGAGGTGGATCTCGGTGTCATACCGGGGCTTCACCCCGTCGTCGGCCATCAGCTTCAGCAGGGTGAGCAGGCAGGAGGCGCTCCCCTTGTCGTCGATGAACCGGGACTTCAAAAAGCCGCTCTCGGTGACGGTGGTCTTGGGGTCAAAGCAGATATAGTCCCCCACCTCGATGCCCAGGGCCCGGACGTCCTCGGCGGTCTTGACCACCTCGTCCAGACGGACGTACATGTTCTGCTCGTCCCGGGGCCGGGTGGCGGCGTCGTCAAAGACGTGGCTGGCGGGGGAGAGGGAGAGGACGGTACCGGTGTACACCTTGCCCTCCCGGGTGTAGATCTTGCAGTACTCCCCGTCCAGGGTGGGCATGAGGGGGCCGCCGATCTTGGTCACCATCAGCTCCCCCTTGGGGCCAATGGACCGGCACATGAGGCCCAGGGTGTCGATGTGGGCGCACAGGCCCACCTTCTTGGTGTGCTCCCGGCCGGGCACCTCGATGACCAGTCCGCCCTTGTTGGTGCGGCGGGTGGCGTAGCCCAGGCCCCGGGCGACGCCCTCCGCCGCCTCCACCGCCCGGCGGGTGAAGCCGCTGGGGGAGTCGGTGGTCAGGAGGGTCTTTGCCGTCTCCATGAGAAAATCCTTGCAGCCGTTAAAGTCCATAAGTTTCCTTCCTTCCCATTGGTGTTTTATCCCCCCTATCATACCCGCTTTCCCCGGGAAAGGCAACGAAAAACCGGCCATGGAGCGCTCCATGGCCGGTATGATCCTGTCGTC
>NZ_JBQHTM010000054.1:0-21205 GCF_052065695.1 Intestinimonas sp. HCP28S3_D6 | reverse complement strand
AAATGTTTCCTGTTTCTTCATCCCCATACACCACCATTGCGTTGATAGTGTTATTATCCCACATCCGGAGCCTTTATGGTAGTGCGGATTAAATCAGAGATTCCCTAAAAAAGAGCACCTAAGTAGAAAAGGGTCAGGCAGTGCCGGAGAGTAATAAATCCAGGTGGCTGCAGCCGTTTCAGCGAGGAGGGATCCATTTATTTGATGAAAAGGAGATTTGTTGCGGTTGCTGCCGGTATAGTCCTGAGCTTGCTGCCGCTGGCCGGATGTGTGAGTAAGCCCCCACTCTCCAACGAAGAGCTGTGGGTAGCCGCTATGGCCGACGCGGTATTCAGCGAGGATAGCGAGGTGATGGAGCTGGTCTGTCTGACGCGGCAAGACCAGCAGGTCATCTGGGACGAGGCGGGAGAGCGGGTGTTGCTGGTCACCTGGCACAACTATGCGGAGCCATGTGAACCGGGAGAAGTATTGGGACACAAGGATATCTGGGCCACCTCTCTGGGGGAACTGACAGACTGGTGCCTGGAAAACGGCAGTGGTGTCACCGACTGGGAGCTGCGGTTTGCACAGCTGCTGGGTGTCCATGCCGATGAAGGATATACCCACTTCACCGCTTTCTGTTTCAGTTTGTAGTGTGTCGTACCCTGGATACTTATACTCATGTGACCGGCGATATGCAGAAGCGAGCCAGTGAGATCGTGGGTGGCTTCATGGAAAATATCATGGTGAGGTGATAGAATGGCGGGCAAGAGAAAGAAGGGCGAAGGCACTGTTCGCCTACGCAAGGACGGCCGCTGGGAGGGCCGTGTGGTGGTGGGCTACGATGAGGCGGGCAACCCTAAGACAAAAAATGTGCTGGCCAAAACGAAGAAAGAATGTATCGCAAAACTGGAGGCCCTGAAAAGTACCTGCCAGGTGGTGCGCCCTGTCCAGGTGCGGTCCGATATGCTTGTCCGGGACTGGCTGGACTACTGGTACCAGAATTACTCCAAACCCAGGCTCAGACAGACAACCCAGCTCAGCTATGAGGGGTGGATCTACAATCATCTGATCCCGGGCTTGGGAGACATCCCACTGAACCAACTGACCCAGGCGGAGCTCCAGCAGTTCTTCCGGCGCATGAAGGAGAGCGGGCGGAAGGCCAATGTGGAGCGACGAGGCCCTGGTATGGTGGACCGCTCGGTGCGCAGCTGCCACGCCCTCTGCCAGATGGCTCTGGACAAGGCGGTGGAGGAGAAGTTGATCCACTCCAATCCGGCAGTAGGCTGCAAGCTTCCGCCGATGAAGGGTAAAGAGATGAAGATTCTGACCCAAGAGGAGATCCAGCGCTTTCTCATCCAGGCCAAGGCGGAGGGAATGTATGAGCTCTTCCTGCTGGAGCTGACCACCGGGATGCGCCGGGGTGAGCTGCTGGCCCTCCAATGGGACGATCTGGACTTCGCCACCGGAAAATTGCGTATCGACAAGCAGGTCTATCCGGTGGGTGGCAAACTTATCATCAGCGAACCCAAGACCAAGGCGGCCAACCGCACCATTATCCTGCCGCCTGCCATGGTGGAGCTGCTGGCGGAGTACAAAAAGGGTGTATTCTCTGAAGTGATGTTCCCGTCCCGCACTAAGCCCGAGCAGCCCATCGACCCCGGCTATGTCCGAAAGCGCTTGCAAGTAATCTTGGAGCGAGCAGGGTGCAAGCGGGTAAGATTTCATGATTTGTGCCACACGTTTGCTACCCTGTCACTGGAGAACGGGATGGATGTAAAGACCCTCTCCACCATCATTGGCCATGTTTCCTCAGCGACCACGCTGAACACCTATACTCACATTACCGACGAGATGCGTCGCAAGGCGGCGCTGAACATCGACCAGGGAATTGCCAAGGCGGAAGTGGAGCCCATGCCGGAACAGACAGACGAACCGCCAAAGCAGGACTTTGTGCCGATTGAACCGCCCCGGCGTAGACCAGGAACTGGGTGCATCAGCCAGCTTGGGGAGCACCTCTGGGAGGGCCGTTACTCTCCAGTATGGCCGGACGGCAAGAAGCACTCCCGGAACGTCTACGCCAAAACCCGTGAGGAGTGCGAGGAAAAACTGAAGGGGCTGATCCTGGAGATGAAGGCGGAGATCGCCGCCCTCCGCTCTGGGGCAAGTACAGAATATCCCGACGGGGTAAGTCCCAAAAAGAAGGCCATCGCCGCCTACCTGCGAGAGCACCCCGGTGTGTCCAGCAAGTCCTTGATTGCCAGGGAATTGCAGATGGACCGCTCCACGGTGCAGCGGTATTATGACGAGATCCGGGAGGAATTGTAGCGGCAGGCGCAGAATAAGTCACAAAATGTAAATAATTTGTAAAATAGCACTCAAGAGCGGCGAGTGCCAGTTGACATGTTCGAAAAGATGTTCTACAATAAAAATGCCCTACACGAAAGGTGT
This sequence comes from Intestinimonas sp. HCP28S3_D6, assembly GCF_052065695.1. Classification (NCBI taxonomy): domain Bacteria; kingdom Bacillati; phylum Bacillota; class Clostridia; order Eubacteriales; genus Intestinimonas; species Intestinimonas sp. HCP28S3_D6. The sequence goes on along the minus strand of NZ_JBQHTM010000054.1, from coordinate 18,775 downwards.
GGGGGAGGAATATTGTTGTCAACCCTTTCTTCATAATTTCTGTCAGGAGACTGCACAGGAGTTCTTGGAGCTGGAGTGACTGGTCATAAGCCCACCAGCTGGTGGCCGCCATCAGACACATCCAGGAGGCAGTGACACAAGCTTCCCGCTCAATTGTATCATAGTTGAGCATTGCACTCTGGGCAGTCGGCTTCCTTAGACACACACCAAACGGGTGAAGCAGGAGGCTGCGTCAAACTGTATATCCGCCGACTGAGGGATACTGCCCCCCGTGTCGGCGGATATTGCAATTTTAAGGAGTCATTATGACGAATCAAGAATGGCTGGCCTCTAAAGCTGTGATAGAAAAAAGTCGAAGATCATATGCGCATTTTGACTGCCGAACAGATATTGCCCAACAAGGGGCCTATATATCGGTTCCTCAAAATATAGAGCGGCATGGTTTTTACCCATTTATTCATTATCAGAAGAAACAAGTTAAGTTTAACAAAGAAACCGGGCCCAAAGAGAAAAAACGAGATATTTGTTATGCGTCACACATTGATCGCTGCATCTATCAGTACTATTATTTCTTGCTGGGGAATGATTATAATCAGCGCGTAGCGAGAGATGGACTGTCAAAAGTTGCTGTAGCATATCGGACGGATTTGCATGAAAACAATATTCATTTTGCTAAACGGGTGATTCACTTTATTCGTAGTAACTCGCCCTGCTACGTTATGATAGGAGACTTCACAGGATTCTTTGATCACCTGGACCATAGATATTTAAAACAACAATGGTGTTCGTTAATAGGAGTGTCTAAACTCCCAAAAGACCACTATAAAGTATTTCGAAGCGTGACCCATTATAGTACATGGGAGTTGTCTGATTTGTTAGCCCTGAATGGACTACAGGATAACCGGGCAGGACGTAGAACGTTGAATTCTATGCTGCGCGTGCTGACACCAGAAGAATATAAGGCTAACTCAAATAGGGAGCATATCAGGCAGAATCCAGATGTATTTGGGATACCGCAGGGTTCCCCAATCAGTGGACTACTTGCCAATGTCTATATGTTAGAGGTCGACAAGACGGTCAATGATTTGGTAACAGAACAAGGTGGCCTATATATGCGGTACAGCGATGATTTTATTGTTGTGTTGCCTGATACTGGATCAGTGACTCTCCAAATCATCAAGGATATATCAGCCAAGTTCAATAGTGTTCCTGGATTAACTTTAGAACCGAATAAGACTCAGTATTTCCGATATGAGAATACGCAGTTAGAGAACTGTGGGGCGCTGTTTGGAGTGCCTTTGGAGGGCCGAAAGAGATTTATTAATTTTCTGGGGTTTACTTTTGATGGAAGTACCGTATCAATTCGAATGAAGACATTGGGTAAATATTATTATCGGATGTACAGTAAGGTAAAGACGATACGGAAAAGCGGCCAATGCTCTCCGACAGGAAAGCATATCAGCAATAAGAATTTATATGCCCTTTACTCAATCAAGGGAGCGAAGGGGTATCGCATTACGCAAAAGAACGGGAAAATTAAGTCGGGCTCTGGGAATTTCTTATCATATGTCCGTCGGGCAGAGAAAGAGTTTGGTGCACATGAATCCATTGCACGAGGAACCAAAGACCACATGGCGAAAATAAGAAGGGCGTTGGAAGATGAAGGGTAAAAAGTAACCTCAAATCCTGCGCCACAGAAAACAAAGAGGTGAGAAAAGATTTTTTGTATAATTTCCGCTTATTTCGCACCGCTTCCGCTCCATTTCACTTGCTTTTCGCCACTCTTTGAAAGCACTGTTTCCATGTACTCCACACCGCTCTGTGGCTGAAAATGTGGTCAAAACGCTCCCCGCTCCAGTCGGAAACTGTTTCCTGGCTGGAGCGGGGAGCGTTTTGCATATCTCTGGTTGTCTGCATTGTAATTCTGGGAGAAGAATCAAGCAGGTCATTTATGCGCGGACGATTGCTCAGAAATTGGGGGGCCGTAAACAAGATTAGGATCATAGCGCAGCGGAATTTTTAAATATGGGAAACATCAATCTCTGTGTTGAACCTTTGCCTGATACCCCAGCCCCCACTGCTCCATGGCGTTGATGATGGGGCGCATGGAGTCACCCAGTTCGCTCAGGGAGTACTCTACCCGGGGCGGAACCTCCGGATACACGGTCCGGGTGACAATGCCGTCCTCCTCCAAGGAGCGCAGGCTGTCGGTGAGGACCTTTTGGCTGATCCCCTCCAAATTCTTTTTCAGTTCGTTGAATCGCCAGGGCCTGGCCAGCAGATTGCGGAGGATCAGCAGCTTCCATTTGCTGCCAATCAGCTGAACGGTGGTGGCAACGGGACAGGTAGGGAGTTCTTCTTTTGTCAGCATACAAGTTCCTCCTTACGGTGTACTGCGGTCTGGTCATGTTGCACTCATTATATATGCTGTTCCGTGCCCGGTCAAGGAGTTACAAAAAGGTGACCCAGTAATAAAAAGGTGCGTACTTGTGGGCACAAATTGGACCCGCTATACTGAAAACAGAGATCAGGAAACGCCTGATTTTCAAAGGAAAAAATATAAGGAGGAACTGATTATGGGACTGAAAAATCTGTTTGACTGGGGCAGCAAGGCCGAGGTCAAGGCCGCTTCCGCCTGTGGGAGCGCCTGCGGCGCTGGGGACAAGCCCGCCGAGCCCAAGCTCACCGCCTGCGGAAGTGCCTGCGGCGCCGGCGACAAGCAGTAAGCCCCCGCGCCCCCGCGGGGCAGCCTGCGGGGGCGCACTTCCCAAGGGACGGAATTGGCTCCGTGGTTTGGGAAATGCGCCCTCTCTCAAAGAACAAACAATCAGGAGGAAACATGAGATGGAATATTTCGCCTTTCAGTGGCACATCACCGACGAGTGCGATCAGCGGTGCAAGCACTGCTACATTTTTGCCGAGGACACCTGCAAGAAGCTGGACGCCATGACCTGGCCCCAGATGCGGGACACCTTTTACAACTGCCTGGACTTCTGCAAGGTCTACCACCGCCTGCCCTACTTCTACATCACCGGCGGCGACCCCATCCTGCACCCGAACTTCTGGGATCTGCTGGGACTGATGAAGGAACATCACATCCCATTCACCATCCTGGGCAATCCCTTCCATCTGAATGACGAGGTATGCAGGCGGCTGAAGGAATGCGGCTGTGAGAAGTATCAGCTGTCTCTGGACGGTCTGCGGGAGACTCACGACTGGTTCCGCAAACCCGGCAGCTTTGACTGCACCATGGAGAAGATCGCCTGCATCAAGAAGGCCGGTATCCGGGCGGTGATCATGACCACGGTCTCCGGTACCAATATCGACGAGATCCCGGCGCTCATCGACACCGTGGTGGCCCACAGGGCGGATGTGTTCGCTTTCTCCCGCTACTGCCCCACCAGTGAGGAAAAGGATGTGGGCATCGAGCCGCTGCGCTAAAGACCTGTGCAAGAACTACAACTTCGACCGGAGCAAATATCGTCTCTGCGTAAAAGAAAAGAGATTCGCCGCCATCACCAGAAGTGACTTCGCCAAGCTGAAAGAGGACCTGCAGTTTCTGGACAATGCCCTGAAAACGGTGCTGGCTGAATACAAAGACTATTTCCAAGAGCGGTTTGTAGACGGTCTGTCCATCCGCAAATACGCCGTGGCCCACCAACTCAATAGGAGAAGCATAGACCATCTGCAAAAGAAATTTTTTCTGCTTTAGCACGGCTCCTGAAAGAGCGTGACGAGGCAGAGGGGAAATGCCGTCTGCGGAAACCAGTGCAAAATTGAACTGACCCAACACTAAACGGAGCGTCTGCTGACAAAGCAGGCGCTCTGCTTTTCTGTCAAAAGTATGTCAAAAAGATGTACTTTCTGCAATAGAAAGTGGAGGCGACAATCAGCAAGTATGGCAAGCAAAGGAGAATGTGTCAAGTCTATGTCACTTGAGAAGTGTCCTCAGGTAAAGTAGTAGAAGAAATTCAGAAGCGGAGGAAAGCAAGTCACAGCCGCCATCGAAACCGCTAAACCAAATCGACACGGTTTGGCTATATCACCGAAATTTCTTATTGAGACTGTGCAGATCGTTTATTTTCTCCCCTATACAAGTGGAGCAGAAAAAATTCTTTTGTGAACCGCCCGCGCTCAGCGGGTAATAAGGTGAGAAAAATTTTTTGAAGGAGGCCGCGATTGTGAAAGAATCCAGTTACAAAAGCTACAACGACCTGCCGCTGTTTCTCAATTCAGAAACGGTGGCAAAAGTGCTTGGCGTGTCACCGTCCAGTAGTTACGAGCTCATGCATGAACCGGACTTCCCTGTGCTGCGTGTGGGCAGCCGCATGGTGGTGCCAAAAGAAAAGTTTATTCAGTGGGTGGAGGAACATACGGGAGGTGGGAAATGAAGTACAGAGGAAACTTTTTCTCTCTGCCCAATGAGATCTTTCTCCTTGGTCTGAGCCCTGGCGAGCTGGCAGTGTACTGTTATCTGCGCCGGTGCGAGAACCAGAAGACGCACCAGTGCTGGCCCAGCTACAAAACTATCGGAGATGCGGTTGGAATGTGTGAGAACACCGTGAGCAAGTATATCCAGAAGCTGATTGAGCGTGGACTCATTGCGGTGGAGCCCACCAAGGTCACAACCAAAGCGGGTGTGACACGCAACGGAACCTTGTGCTTCACAGTGTTCCCGCCCCAGGATGTGATCGCCCGACACTACGAGAGAAAGCTGGAAGAACTGGAGCTGGAAACCGAGCGGCAGCGGTTCCAGAAGATCCTGGCGGAGCAAGACCAGAACGACCCGTGTACCCCGCTGTGAGGGGCTGTGTGTCCGTCTGTGGGGCAGGGCAGAGGCCCTGCCCCACAAGGATTTTCGAGGCGGATTTGGGCCGCTTTCGAAGGCTTTTGGGGGGACAAAAGGAAAAGCAGGATAAACGACGGGGTCGCAAGCGCCCCCTGTCGGAAGCACCTCTGCCCGCAGTGCGGGCAGTTGCGGGGGATTTTGCGGGGATTGGAAATGGGGTCAAAATCCGGACTGTGACATCATCTCTGCGGTCACAATCCCCGAAAGCCTACTACCACAAGGAAAAAACAGGGGTCACCCCCCCGGAAAGGAGAACATTATGAGCAAAAAAGAGAAATTCCCACTTTACCTGTCGCCGGAGAAAAAGGCTATCCTGGAGCGCCGGTATCAGGAGGACGGGAGCCGGAGCATCACCGCCTTCATTGAGCGGGCGGTGGACTTTTATCTGGACTACCTCAGCGCCAACAACGCCGGACTGTTTCTCCCCACCTCCATCAAGTCCTACCTGGACGGAAGGATGGGACAGCTGGAGGAGCGGCTGTCCTCCATCGCCTTCCGGCAGGCGGTGGAGCAGGACATGGTGGCCGGTATCCTCGCCGACGCGTATCAGTTCAGCGGCGAGGATCTACGCCGACGGCGGGCGGAGAGCGTTCAAAATGTGCGGAAAACCAATGGCCGCATCTCGCTGGAGCAGCGGGTGCGTGATGCTTGGGAGGAGGACGATGAGTGGCAGGATTGATCGTAAAGAGCCCTTATCTCAAGTGCGGAGGCAGCAGTTCGGTCAGCGGCTATCTGAGGTACATCGGCACACGGGAACGGGTGGAGATCCTCCCGGATGACCGTCCGCCCACTCGAAAGCAGGAGCAGCTCATCACCAAACCGACCAAGGATTTCCCGGAGGCCAGGGACCTGGGCGAGTATTCCGATTACAAAGACAAGCCCACCAAGGCCAATGCCTCTGTCTTTATCACCCGAGCACTGGAGGAGAACTGGTCTCAAGTTCAGCAATCAGACGGCTACATGAAGTACATTGCCACTCGGCCTCGCGCGGAGCGGCTTGGTGACCACGGGCTCTTTGGTGATGAGGAGACAGTGAATTTGGAGCAGGCCATGTGGGAGTTGGATCAGTACAACGGGAATGTGTGGACGCATATCCTCTCCCTGAAGCGGGAGGACGCCGCACGCCTTGGCTACGACAACGCCAAAGCGTGGCGGAACTTGCTCCGGGCAAATCGCAACGAAATCGCCGCCGCTATGAACATTCAACCGAACCACTTCCGCTGGTACGCCGCCTTTCATGACGAGGGCAAGCATCCCCATGTCCACATGATGGCATGGTCGACACAGCCGGGAGAAGCATATCTCACGCGGGACGGCATCCGCAATATCAAATCCGCGCTCACCAATCAGATCTTCAAGCAGGAGATGCTCCACACCTACGAACAGAAGTCACAGTCGCGGGATGAGCTGGTGCGGGAGGCCCGCCGGGCGATCCGGCAGCTCACCCGGGAGATGACACGAAGTATCTGTATGGCTCCTGAGATCGAGCAAAAGATGGAGCAATTGGCCGGACAACTGGAAACGGTCAAGGGCAAAAAATCCTATGGATACCTTCCCAAGTCCGTGAAGAAAACCGTGGACGAGGTAGTGGACAAGCTGGAGGAGCTGGCGGTAGTGCGTGAGTGCTACGACCGGTGGTGCAGGCTCCAGGGCGAGGTGGAGAGTTACTACCACGACAAACCCAGAGAACGAAAAAAGCTGTCCCAGGAGAAAGAGTTCCGGCAGATCAAAAACGCTGTCATCCAGGAGGCGGAGCACATCCGTCTGGGTGAGATCTCCTTCGAGGATGATGACTTGGCTGAGCACGACGAGCCGGAACCGGCGCGTGGTGAGTCTAATGCCTGCCGGGAGCTGTGGCGAATCATTCAGAACGAGGACATTTCTCTGGACTACCGTGACCGGGCGGCTGAGAAGTTGGAGCAGGTGGCGGAGTACGGCGACGCCTATGCGCAATACCGGATGGGGCAGCTCTACCGGGACGGTCCTCTGCTGATCCCGGACAACCATAAGGCAAAGCACTGGCTCAGCCAGGCGGCAATACAGGGTCTGCCGGAAGCACAGTATGCCCTTGGCAAGCTGCTTCTCTCCAACGATTGGGAAGTGCGGGACACGGACGAGGGCATCCGCTGGCTGAAACAGGCGGCGGAAAACGGAAGCCACTTCGCCGCGTACCGTATGGGCAAAGAGTATCTGGAGGGAAACGCTGTCAACAAGGACACCACCAGAGCGGCGGATTGGTTCACCAAATCGGCGGAGGCAGGAAACCAGTACGCCCAGTACATGCTGGGCAAGCTGCACCTGACGGGACAAGGGCTTTCTCAGGACCAGGCCCAGGCAATGGTGTGGTTCAGCCGTTCCGCCGCCCAAGGAAATTCATACGCCCAGTTCTTTCTGGAGCAGAGAAGCGATCTCCGACCGCCCTCTGTGATGCTGGCGGTCACCCGGCTGCTCTATCACATGAGCCGAATCTTTGAAGATCATGCTCTGCCCCAGTCTGGGACTGGACTGCACATCGACCGGAAGAGCAGACAAAAGCTCATGGAGAAGCGCATTGCTATGGGCCACAAGCCGGATGACCATGAGGATGAGCAGACGATGGACGGCATGACCATGGGCGGATGGTGAGTAAAAATAGCACAGTGTTGACAATGATAAGCGCCGCGCAGAAATGGACCGGAGAAATTGATAACAGTTTGATAATTGTGGTCAAAAGCCCTGGCTATTTTCTCTGTAGTTCGGTATTGTGTGTTGCTGCAAAGGAGGCGAGGCACAATGAACGACTACATGAGAGCCCTGCACCAGCGGTTCTACCGGGAGCCGGACTTCAGTGAGTTAGAAGAAGACATTGAGAACACCCGCCAAGAGGTGCGGGACTGCCTGGACAAGCTTCAGCGGCGCAGGCTCATGCATCTGGTGGACACCCAAAACTTGCTGCGGGAGGAGACCTCACTGGCCAGCTTCACCGCCGGGTTCAAACTGGCCTGGGGACTGAGCAAAGAACTGGAGGCGGACGGCCTGTACTCCTTCGATGAGGAGGAAACCGAGCGCCTCTGTCACAGGATAGAACAAGAGGATTGAATAAGATGATGAATCGACTTCCGGTCCAGCGGTGCCAGTACTGCGGATGCGAGGACATTGGCCTTGGCTGGCAGCATGGCGAGGCGCTGGTCACCTTCAGAAAGCATGGACTACTCGGCAACCGGCTGCAGTATCTGATCTGCCGACGCTGCGGCGCAGTTCTGTATCAGTATGTGGCGGAGCCTTACAAATTCCCCACTGTAAAATAAGCACTCAAAAGTTGCGCCGCAAAACAAAAATAAGGCCTCGGGGGTGATACGGCATGGCAAAAAGACGACCGTCAGGTGACGGCATGGTGCGCAAGCGGGAAGATGGACGCTGGGAAGGGCGCATCGTAGTTGGCCACAAGGAAAACGGTGATCCCATCTTCCGTTACATCTACGCAGATACCCAAAAGGAACTGACAGCCAAACTCCGGCAGAGCATCGAGGCGTATCAGGGCGTCGAGCTGACTGAGGAGAGCCGGATGACATTGGGACAGTGGCTGGAGCAATGGCTAAAGAATATAGCTCCGACCATCCGTCCCTCAACCTTGAACCGATATGAAGGCACAGTGCGTAATCACATTGTCCCCTTTATGGGAGACAAGCCAATCACTCAGATAACCGGAAAAGATATTCAAAAACTGTATGATACACTGGCCCACCAGGGAAATCGAAACACAGGAGAGGGGCTTGCCAGCAGTACGGTCCGTGGGGTCCACTCCATGCTCCATGAAGCACTGGGGGAGGCGAAACACGCGGGAGTGATTGTGTGGAATCCAACGGAAGAACTCAAGGCTCCTAAGTTCTCGTGTAAGGCAAAACAAATTTTAACGGATGAGCAGCTGGAACGCTTTATGGAGATAATCCGGGGGGATACTGTCTGGCATGATTTTTGAAGTGCGCCGCCCGAAATATAAAAAAGAAAAAGCCTTGATACGACAAGGCTTTCCAAAAATGAGAAGTCCGTTTTTCGATAAAAATGTTCGAAAAACGGACTTCGTTCATTTGGTGGACCTGATCGGATTCGAACCGACGACCCCCACAATGCGAATGTGATGCGCTCCCAACTGCGCTACAGGCCCAAATAAAATGTTTTAGACAAAAAAGTTATGACAATAAATATTGTGAAGGAGATGAATTATAGGCAGAGTAGCCTATCATGCCGAGTCAACGGATAACATTATAACATAATTCTAAGTTTTGTAAAGCCTTTTTTTACAAAACAAAAAAACGGGATTGATAAATCGCGGAAAGTGTAGTACAATACCCTATACCGGCTTTGCCGGACCTGGTAGTGGTCCGGCGTGGAGCAAGGCCGCACTAGTTGGGGAGATAGCGGTGCCCTGTACCTGCAACCCGCTACAGCAGGGATGAATCCCGGTCCCCGGAGCTGCGATGTGTCGTCTGCCTCAGGTAAGCGGCGATGATAGATTGGTCCTGCGCAACGGAAACCCGTGAACCATGTCAGGCGGGGAACCGAGCAGCATTAAGCGGATCCTTCCGTGTGCCGCAGGGTTGCCGTTCTTGAGCTGGCTGCCTGGGTTACGGACATAGCGTAGTGTTCAAAGACCGGTGTGCGGTCTTGTTCTGCGTCGGAAGAAGTCGGATAAGAGAGGGAGGGGCACGGCGCAACCGCGTCCCTCTCTTGCTGTTTTGGGAGGGATGGACGTTGTATCAGGCGCTCTACCGGAAGTGGCGGCCCCGCACCTTTGATGATGTGGTAGGACAGACACACATCACCGAGACGCTGAAGCGGCAGGTGGCCACCGGCCGCCTCTCCCATGCGTACCTGTTCACCGGCACCCGGGGTACCGGCAAGACCACCTGTGCCAAGATTCTAGCCAGGGCCGTCAACTGCGAGCACCCCGTGGACGGAAATCCCTGCAACCAGTGCGACGCCTGCCGGGGTATTGAAAACGGCTCCATCCTGGATGTGCTGGAGCTGGATGCCGCCTCTAACAACGGTGTAGACCAGGTCCGCGCCCTCCGGGACGAGGCCGTTTACACCCCCGCTGCTGTCCGCAAGCGGGTCTACATCGTGGACGAGGTCCACATGCTCTCCACTGCCGCATTCAACGCCCTGCTGAAGATTCTGGAGGAGCCTCCGGAGCACCTCATGTTCATTCTGGCCACCACCGAGCTGCACAAGGTCCCCGCCACCATTAAATCCCGTTGCCAGCAGTTCTCCTTCCAGCGCATCCTGCCCGGCGACATCTCTGCCCGCCTCCGTTATGTGGCGGAGCAGGAGGGGATCCAGCTCACCACCGAAGGGGCATCATTGCTGGCCCGGCTGGCCGACGGCGGCCTGCGGGACGCCCTGTCCCTGTTGGATCAGTGCGCCGGTACCGACGGTCCGGTGGACGAAGGACATATCCTGGATGCCCTGGGTCTGGCGGGCAATCTGGAGTCGGCAAAGCTCATGGGCATGGTGGCCAAGCGAGATACTCAGGGAGCCCTGGAGGACCTGGCCCGACTATACAGCGGCGGTAAAGATGTCTCTACGGTGCTGGGAGAGTTGTCCGCCCTGACCCGTGACCTGCTCATCCGAAAGACGGCCCCCCGGTCTGGCAATGCCCTCCTCAGCGGCAACTGGGACGAGACCACCATGCGGGGGCTCTCCGAGCACTTCACTGCCTCCCGGCTGGTGTGGATGCTGACGGTGCTCCAGGGCGTGCTGGCCGACTTACCCCGGAGCAGCAACCGGCGTACTGACGCCGAGCTGTGCCTGCTACGGCTGTGCGATGAGCGGCTGGACGAGAGCGTCCAGGCCCTTTCCGCCCGACTGGACCTGGTGGAGCAGCAGCTCTCCACCGGTGTGCCTGCAGTACGAGTGCAAAGCACTTCTGCATTACAGAGAACTGAGACCGAGTATTTGGAGAAGGCGCCTGATATCAGCTATACGCAAGTAGAAGGACCTGTCGAGAAAAAAAGAGAAGAGCCTCCCGCCAAGGCTTCAGTAACAGTCCCGAGAGTATCTGCTGAGGCGGCAGAAGCTCCCGTCGACCCGGTAAAGACAGAGGCCCAAAAACCGGTTCGCAAGCAGGAACCGTCCGCCACAGCGGCGGCCAGAACGGCTGACGATGGAAGCTTCTGGAAGACCCTAGCCCCGGCGCTGCGGGACAAGGTGCCCCGGAATGCCTGGCCTTTTCTGGGAAATCCCAGCATGGTACAGGGCCATCTGGAGTCCGGCGTCCTCACCCTGTGGGTGGACGACGAGCTCGTGAAGGGTGTGGTGAGTCGTCCGGCGGTGCTGGAGGCCATCCGTGCCTTGGCCCAGTCCAAACTGGGCGAGGCGGTGCGGGTGCAGGTCAAGGTGGGGAAGGCCCCCGCCAGTGCGGCTGTGTCCGCCCACGACAATCTGGACGATCTGCTGGCCATGGGTCGGCAGTTTGATAACATTACCATCAAGGAGTGACGAACAATGGCAAAGGGATTCGGCAGCCGCGGCATGGGCGGTATGGGTGGCGGCATCAATATGAATATGATCAAGCAGGCCCAGAAGATGCAGCAGGACATGCAGAGAATGCAGGCTGAGCTGGAGAACAAGGAGTACACTGCCCAGGCCGGCGGCGGCGTGGTCTCCGCCACGGTGAGTGGCAAACATGAACTCAAGGCCATCGCTATTGATCCCGAGACCGTGGACCCCGACGACGTGGAGATGCTCCAGGACCTCATCGTGGCGGCGGTGAACGAGGCTTTGCGCGCCGCTTCCTCTGATGCGGCCTCCGCCATGGGGCAGATTACCGGAGGCCTAAACCTGCCGTTCTAAGGAGGGCCACACCATGAAACTCCCCGGCGTGGGGATGCGTACCGTCAAGACGGCGGTGGCCGTAATGCTCTCCTACCTGGTCTTTGTGCCCTTTGGGCTCCTTTACCGCACAGAACTGGGCGGTATTCTGGGGCAGATCGGCCCCATGTACGCCTGTATTGCCTGTGTGGTGTGTATGCAGAGCTCCCTGGGACAGACCATGCAGCAGGGGATATCCCGATTCATCGGGGTGGCTGTAGGCGGTGCTCTGGGTGTGCTGGCTCTGTCCCTGGGGGAGATCGCCCGGCAGCCTCTCGTCAAGACCGTCATCTTGGGACTGGTCTGTGTGGCAGGGATTTGGGTGTGCCTGCTTATTCAGCGGCCCACCGCCTGCGGAATGGCCTGTATTGTGCCCTGTGTCATTCTTATCAACGATATGACGGGTGTGGAGCGGTATTATTACGCTGCCGCACGAATCATCGAGACGGTGGTCGGGGTGGCTTTTGCCTTTGGTGTCAACGCCGTGCTCCCAGATCACCGTCTGGAGCAGAAACAAGCGGATGACGACTTGGACATGCGCCAAAAGAAAACATAACAAAAAGCTCCGGATCTCAATGATCCGGAGCTTTTTCACGTACTTTTTTCTTCAGGTGGCCTCTTGAGGTGCCCGGAACATGGCCAGGAAAATGATGACCAGCATGCCGCAGCAGAGGAGGATGGCCAGCTCGGCAAACACGCCGGTGGCCCAGACGCCCAGGGCACCGCCCAGCAGGAAGCACAGGATGATGCCATAATACTGGAAGCTGCGTTTCAGGGCGGTGATGTCCCGACCCCTGAGACCGTGGTAGAGCAGTTCGGTACCACTACGCAGATTGCCGGTGCACATGGTGGTGGCCAGAGCATTGCCACGGATCTTGCGGAAGCACTCCACCTGCATGGCACAGACAAAGGAGACAGCGGCATTGACAGCGGCGTCCCACGGCCCCTGGGGGAGGAAGGCGGTGACCAGAAGGATGAGGGCTTCCAGGGCCACCACCGCCTGCCGCCAGTGGAGGGTGTGGGAGACACGGAAGTGATCCCGGATCAGTTCGGCCACCACGATGCCCAGGGCGAAGGACAGGATGGGGGGTAGATAGCGGGGGAGGGCGGTCAGGTCGCCCTGGGCCAGTCGGATAGCCAGCAGCACCAGATTGCCGGTCTGGGCATTGGAGAAGACGCCGCCTCGGGTGAAGTAGGTGTAGGCGTCCAGGAAGCCGCCGCCCACGGTGAGTAGGGCCCCCAGGGAGTAGGCTTCAGACATTTGGATGGAGCGTTCTGTCATGACGGGGTCCTCCCAGCGTCCCGGCCAAGGGGGACTACTCCGGCATAGGTTTCCGGGCAGACCTCCCGGATCTTGGCCTGTAATTTTTTCAGGTCTTCAAAGGCTTCTGGCCGTTTCCGCGGGTCACGGAGAAGGGCGGAGGGGTGATACATGGCCATCATGTGGACCCCAGCCTTCTCAAACCACTGGCCGTGCTCCCGAGTGATCTTGAAGTCCTCCCGGATAAGCCGTATTGCGGCGATACGGCCCAGACAGACAATGATCTTTGGCCGAATCAGGGCCACCTGGTTGCGGAGATAGCCAATGCAGGCTTCGATCTCGGTATTGAGGGGGTCACGGTTTTGTGGGGGACGGCACTTGACCATATTGCCGATGAAATAGCGGGAACGGTCCAGATCAATGATAGAGAGCATCTCGTCCAAAAATTGTCCAGCTCGGCCCACAAATGGGCGGCCGGTGAGATCTTCCTGCTCGCCAGGGCCCTCGCCGATGAACATGAGATCGGCGGTGCGGAGGCCCTCGCCAAAGACCACGTGGTGCCTTGTTTCACACAGAGAACAGTTCCGGCAGCCGCTGCAGGCGGCCTCCAGATCGGTCCAGTTGAGCATTGTTCAAACGCCTCTTTTCTTGGTGGGGGATGGAGCGCATAAAGTATAGCATAAAACGGCGCAGACAAAAACCAGTTTTCGCAGAAAAATTAGGAGTTGACATTTTGCGGAAAAGCGCATATACTACGTCCAACAAAGGCAATGAACGAGACCGCCCCCTGTGAGGGCCGCCAGAGAATCCGGGTCACCGACTGAGAGCCCGGTCCGGCAGGATGGGGAGGCGCAACACTCTGCGAGCCGGAGATTCGAGCCTGCCAAAGTGCGGGGGAGGGTCTCACGTGTTCCCGCGTTAAGGGAGACAAGGGGCCGTTTCAAGGGTGAAGCGGCAAACTTTGGGTGGTACCGCGGATTTTTCCGTCCCGAAGCTGTTGTAAGCAGCTCCGGGACTTTTTTTATTTTTTCACGGAGTATTGCCCGAAAAAGAAATGAAAGGACGTGAACGGTATGGAATTCATCACTGGGACCAAGACGAGCGGGGGACCGGCGTACAACGACATCCTGGAGGGCGGACGGCGAAACCAGACCGTTCAGGTCTCTGGCATGGTCCACGTAAAGCAGTCCGTGGGCGGCGGCCTCACCTTTCTGAAGCTGCGGCTGCGGGACGGTCTGCTCCAGTGTGTGTGCGGGGGGCTGGACCTCAGTCAGGTCCCGGAGGAGGCCGCCGTCACGGTGACGGGGACCCTCCGCGAGGAGCCCCGGGCCCCCGGCGGCGTGGAGCTGGTAGCCGAGTCGGTGGAGGTCCTCTCCCGGCCGGCGGAGCCCATGCCGGTGCCGGTGGCCAAGGCCAAGCTCAACGTCAACCTGGACACCGAGCTGGGCCTGCGGCCGGTGCTGCTGCGGCACCTGCGGGAGCGCAGCATCTTCCGGGTCCAGGCCGCCCTGAGCCGGGCTTTTCGGGAGTACCTCCAGGGGAAGGGCTTCACCGAGGTCCACACCCCCAAGATCGTCCACGCCGGGGCGGAGGGCGGCTCCAACATCTTCCGGCTGGACTACTTCGGCCGCAAGGCCTTCCTGGCCCAGTCCCCCCAGTTCTACAAGCAGACCATGGTGGGGGTCTACGAGCGGGTCTACGAGGTGGCCCCCGTCTTCCGGGCGGAGAAGCACTCCACCGCCCGCCACCTCAACGAGTACACCTCCATGGACTTTGAGATGGGCTTTATCAAAGCCTTCGCCGACGTGATGGAGGTGGAGACCGGCTTCCTGCGGTACGCCATGGACCTTCTGAAGCGGGAGTACGCCGACGACATCGCCCGGCTGAAGCTGGCCATCCCCGAGGTGGACCAGATCCCCGCCGTCCGCTTCGACGAGGCCAAGCGCCTGGCAGCGGAGAAGTACGGCTACAAGATCCGGGACCCCTACGACCTGGAGCCCGAGGAGGAGCACGCCATCGGGCGCTACGCCCGGGAGGAGTGGGGCAGCGACTTCGTGTTTGTCACCCACTACCCTGGCAAGAAGCGGCCCTTCTACGCCATGGACGACCCCGACGACCCCCGGTACACCCTCTCCTTTGACCTTCTCTTCCGGGGGCTGGAGGTCACCACCGGCGGCCAGCGCATCCACGACTACGCCCAGCAGGTGGCCAAGATGGAGCGGCTGGGCATGGACACATCGGAATTCGGGAGCTATCTCATGATCCACAAGCACGGCATGCCCCCCCACGGCGGCCTGGGCATTGGCCTGGAGCGGCTGACCATGCAGCTGTGCGGCCTGGACAACGTGCGCTACGCCAGCCTGTTCCCCCGGGACCTGAGCCGGCTTGAACCCTGAGGCGCGTCGATTTTCTGCGGAAAATCTGTGCCGCTGCGCGGCATGATACGCGCCTTCCAGGGGGAACCAGTTCCCCCTAGATACGCGCCTTCGGCGCGATACCCCCTCCGCTCTCCGAGGGGGACCATGAGGAAAGGATGCTGTCTTTGAAATGAAGATCACAGAAGAGATGGTGGAATATGTCTCCATCCTGTCCCGGCTGAAGCTGCCCCAGGAGGAGAAGGAACGCATGACCGGCGAACTGGAGCAGATCCTGGTCTATATGGACGTGCTGGACGGCCTGGACACCAGCGGCGTGGAGCCCATGAGCCACGTCTTCCCCCTGAAGAACGTGCTACGGAGCGACGAGGTGGTGCCCTCCGGGGACCGGGCGGCGCTGCTCTCCAACGCCCCGCTACCCGACGAAGAGGCCTTCCTGGTGCCCAAGACGGTGGAATAAGGAGGAGCGGACATGGAACTTTGGGAATATACCGCCCTGGAGCTGGGCGGACTCATTCAGAAGGGAGAGGTCTCTCCCACCCAGGCCGCCCGGACCGCACTGGACCGGATGGGGGCAGAGCAGGACCGGAACAACGCCTTCGTCACCTGCCTGGACGGGGAGGCTGTCCTGGCCCAGGCAGCCGAGGTGGAAAAGCGCCTGGCGGCGGGGGAGAAGCTCTCCCCCCTGGCCGGCGTACCCATGGCCCTGAAGGACAACATCTGCACCAAGGGGGTGCGCACCACCTGCGCCTCCAAAATTCTGGGGGACTTCACGCCCCCCTATGACGCCACCGCCGCGGAGAAGCTCAAGGCCGCCGGCGGGGTGCTCCTGGGCAAGCTGAACATGGACGAGTTCGCCATGGGCTCCACCTCGGAGACCTCCTTCTACGGCCCCACCCGGAACCCCTGGGACCTGGACCACGCCCCCGGCGGGTCCTCCGGCGGCGCCGCCGCCGCCGTGGCGGCGGGGGAGTGCTGGTACGCCATCGGCTCCGACACCGGCGGCTCCATCCGCCAGCCCGCCTCCTACTGCGGCGTCACCGGCCTCAAGCCCACCTACGGCTCCGTGAGCCGCTACGGCCTCATCGCCTACGCCTCCTCCCTGGACCAACTGGGCCCCCTGGCCCGGTCTGCCGACGACTGCGCCGCCGTGCTGGAACTGATGGCCGGCAAGGACCGCCGGGACGGCACCAGCCTGGACACTGGCTGGGGCAGCCTGACGGAGAGCCTCACCGGGGACCTGCGGGGCCTGCGGGTGGGTCTGCCCGCCGACTGCTTTGGCGAGGGCCTGGACCAGGAGGTCCGCGCCGCCGTCCTGGCGACCGCCGACGTGCTCAAGGCCCGTGGGGCCACCGTGGAGGAGTTCTCCTTCCCCATGATGAAGTACGTGGTGCCCACCTACTATATCATCGCCGCCGCCGAGGCCAGCTCCAACCTGTCCCGGTTCGACGGCGTCAAGTACGGCTGGCGGGCCGAGGGCTACGAGGACCTCACCGACCTCTACGAGAAGACCCGCACCCAGGGCTTCGGCGCCGAGGTCAAGCGCCGCATCCTGCTGGGCACCTTCGTCCTCTCCGCCGGCTACTACGACGCCTACTATAAGAAAGCCCTTCAGGTGAAGGCCCTCATCAAGAAGGCCTACGACGAGGCCTTTGAGAAGTACGACCTCCTCCTCACGCCGGTGGCCCCCACCACCGCCCCCAGGCTGGGGGAGAGCCTGGGCGACCCCCTGAAGATGTACCTCTCCGACATCTACGCCGTGCCCCTGAACCTGGCCGGTCTGCCGGGGCTGTCCATGCCCTGCGGCTTTGACGGCCAGGGGCTGCCCATCGGGGCCCAGCTCATCGGCCCCGCCCTGGGGGAGGCCAAGGTTCTCAATGCCGCCCACGCCTTCCAGCTGGATACCGACTATCACAGACAAAGCCCTGCCAGAAAGGAGGCGCAGGCCAAATGACCTGGGAAACTGTCATCGGTCTGGAGACTCACGTGGAGCTCTCCACTAAGACCAAGATCTTCTGCTCCTGCACCACCGAGTTCGGCGGCGCCCCCAACACCCACTGCTGCCCGGTGTGCATGGGCATGCCCGGCACCCTGCCGGTGGTCAACGAGAAGGTGCTGGAGTACGCCGTGAAGGTGGGCCTGGCCCTGGACGGGGAAATCACCCGGTCCTGCCGGTTCGACCGGAAGAACTACTTCTACCCCGACCTGCCCAAGGCCTACCAGATCTCCCAGCTCTATCTCCCCATCGTCCGCAATGGCAAGCTCACCATCCACACCGAGTCCGGTGGGGAGAAGACCATCCGCATCCACGAGCTCCATATGGAGGAGGACGCCGGCAAGCTGGTCCACGACCCCTGGATCGACCAGACCCGCTGCGACTACAACCGCTGCGGCGTCCCCCTCATCGAGATCGTCACCGAGCCCGACTTCCGCTCCGGGGAGGAGGTCATCGCCTACCTGGAGAAGCTGCGCTCCACCCTCCAGTACCTGGGGGTCTCCGACTGCAAGATGCAGGAGGGCTCCCTCCGCTGCGACGTGAACCTGTCGGTGCGCCCCGCCGGCTCCGATGAGCTGGGCACCCGCACCGAGATGAAGAACCTCAACTCCTTCAAGGCCATCGCCCGGGCCATCGAGTACGAGGCCAAACGGCAGATCGAGCGCATCGAGGAGGGCAAGCGGGTGGTCCAGGAGACCCGCCGCTGGGACGAGAACAAGGACGCCACCTTCGCTATGCGTTCCAAGGAGAACGCTCAGGATTACCGCTATTTCCCCGAACCCGACATCCCGCCCCTGGAGATCGGCGAGGACTACCTGGAGCGGCTCCGTGGGGAGCAGCCCGAGATGGCCGAGGCCAAGATGGCCCGGTACCAGGCCGACTGGGGCCTGCCTGTCTATGACACTCAGATGCTCACCGGCCAGAAGGCCTTGGCCGACTTCTTCGAGGCCACCGTGGCCCTGGGGACGCCCCCCAAGCAGGCCGCCAACTGGATCATGGGCGAGGTCATGCGCCGCCTGTCCGCCGATGGCCTGGAGGCCAAGGACATGGCCTTCACCCCCAAGACCCTGGCCCGGCTCATTGAGCTGGTCCAGACCGGCGCCCTCAACCGCAACACCGCCGTCAAGGTCTTCGACGCCGTTTTCGCCGACGACGCCGACGTGGACGCCTACGTGAAGGGACACGGCCTGGAGCAGGTTTCCGACGCCGGTCTGGTGGGGAGCGTGGTGGACAAGGTTCTCTCCGCCAACCCCAAGTCCATCCAGGACTTCAAGGCCGGCAAGGAGAAGGCCTTCGGCTTCCTGGTGGGCCAGGTCATGCGGGAGCTCAAGGGCCAGGCATCCCCCCAGGTGGTCAACCAGACCCTGCGGGAGAAACTGGAACAGCTGTAATCAGAATCGGGCGCGGGGGGGGGGGGGGGGGGGGGGGGGGGCGGGGGTGGGTGG
>NZ_JBQHTM010000053.1:0-21520 GCF_052065695.1 Intestinimonas sp. HCP28S3_D6 | reverse complement strand
AAGGTGAGCATTTGGTACTTGGGAAAAACATTGCTCACGACATGAAATCTGGTGCTGAAGGTGCTCACTTTTTTGGGGCCCTTTTGCTCACATTTTCGTTTGACAAACACACGCTATGCCCGTCGCCTATGCACAGTTCAGCTTAGGCGCACCGAAACATTTAACTGCCTTTTTACTGATATTCTGTATGCCTTACGGCATGCAGAATATTTTTTTGTCGAATTTTGGGGATTTTGCGAAAAAATTTCGACCTGTGACGGACTCTGTCTAAGAAAGCCACCTCCTATCCGATGTCGCTCCCCGCCCGGCCTATGCAGATACCAAAACAACCTGTCTGCATAGGAGGCTATGATATGTTTCGACGCAATGATGGCCGCGGGGAGGCCAATTCCCTGCAAAACCATTTTACCGCCTATCTGTCTGTGGCTGTGGAGCGTTTCAAACGCAGGTATATGGAGCAGCTGAATCTCCGCATGTTCCGGGAGCCCAACTGCGATTTTCTGGAGACACCCCTGGAGTCGGCCGATGAGCCAGACATGCTTGCCGGGCTGCCGGTGACGGATCTTCTGGAGAGCGAGGCCATCTTCCAGGCGCTGCGTTCCATGACGCCCAGGGATCGGGAGGTACTGCTGAACCTCATTGTCTATGAAATGAAACCTGCGGAGCTTGCCCGCAAGCTGGGCTTGAGCTACCAGGGCGCCATGTCTGTCTACTATCGTGCGAAAAAGAAGCTGCTGGAGAAAATGAAAGACGGTGATCAGAAATGATGAATTTTAAGCAGATACTGCTCCTTGCCCGGGCAGGGGATGAAGCGGCGCAGGAGCGGCTGGTGCAGATGTACGATCCTCTTCTCAGCAGCGCCGCCTGGCATGACGGCTTTTTTGATGAAGACCTCTATCAGGAACTGCGGATTGTTCTGCTCAGGTGTATTCAGACCTTCCCCATGTAATTTTCGTACATAGTAAAGCGGCGGGGAATCTTGGTAGATTCCCCGCCGCAATGTTTCAATCTTTTATGATGCCAGTTTCTCTCCTTCCTCCATTTCAAACAGCTCTCCGTCAGTAGCGCCGGAATGGAGCTGGAGCAGAATCTGCGTGCGGCTGATGCTGGACAGCTCCATGAGATCAATCTGCTGTCCGTCCAGCACAATGGTAAATGCCGCGCGCCATGTTCCCTGTTTCACGCCGCATCCGTCCTTTCTTCCACATGGCAGAAATCAGTCTATCTTCCCTCCTGTTCCTGCAGAAACAGGCCAAAGATATAGTTGGGCGATTGGCCATACAAGCCTGTCTCATCATCCGCAAAGGATGCTCCGGTGGCGGACTCGTAGAACCTCCGCAGTGCGTCATCCTCGTTGAGTCCGTATTTTCTCTGGATCATCCCCACGATCTCCGGCAGGATGGTCGCTCTGGTGGTAGCGTGGTTCATCTTGTCACCTCCGGGTGGTAGCTTTCCGCAAAGCACAGGGTGCGGAGTGCCGCCTCAGTACAAAACGCGATCTGGTTGTTGATCTTCTCAAAGCGAAGCCGCTCTACCGCGTCCTCCCGGCGCATGATCCCCTGCATCACATAGGAGACCGTCTCACCCACATTGTCGTTGGCAATCTTGCCAATAACGATATCATAGGCATGCCGGTAGGATACGTCGCTCCGGCAGCGAACCACCAGATCCAGCCATTCCATGTCCGGATCGTCAAATCGCTTGACCGCCATACTGCCAGCGGCCTCTTCATCCCACTCATAGAGGTTGACCACCGGCAAAACGGCACTGCGGCGCCTGCGGCTCTCAATCCGCGCCTTGCGGATCGCCCACCGCTCCGCCTGAGCACGAATATCCGTCGTATAAAACGCAAAGCCAAAATCGCGGCCCAGCTCAGAGACAATCACGCGGGGGGCGCGCACCTCCTCGCAGCCGCCGTGGTAAAGGATCATATCGCAGCCCCCTTCAGGTAGTCGTCAAAAAACTGCATCAGATATTCCATCCCCATGCCGTGCAGATCCTCATAGTCGCTATCCAGCATGGCAAGCAGGCCTTCCCGGTCAAATTCTTGGTAGATCTCATTGCTGGGCCTGCCGGTATGCGCGGCGTAATGCTCAATGCAAAACGCCTTAAATGACAGCTTGCTCATTACGCCATCACTCCTTGTTTCTTATTCTACTCGGATTATAGCAAATTGTACCCCCGGGGTCAAAGTCTTTATACGACGCGAAGGGCGCCTGGTCTACCCGCATATTCCGCCGTTCAGCCTTTCCCGGTCCCGGTGTTATCCGTTCCAGGCTTAGACGGCTTGCGCCGCTCAATCTGTTCAAAGAAGGGCACTCTGGAGATAACGTCCATCCCAAGGTATTGAAAGTAGAACGATTTGAGTCCGGAATCAATTTCAATGACCTCCCCGTCCTCCACGGCAACTTCCAGCAAATTCTCCACAGCTTCTCCTTTTTTGACTGCGCTGTAGAAGTCCTTTGCCGTACTGCCGGTGCGCTTCTCTACCCGGATCTTGTAGCTAACCCATAGCAGCTGCTCCTCGCTGTCTGTCCGGATACCCAGCTCCTGCCGACGTTCGGCGCTCATCTTTGAGAACGATTCCAGAGCAAGCATGCGCTGCACGTTCTGATACACTCCCGGCTCCAGCCGTACCGCTGCGGCAAACTCACAGTGCTTTGGCATCGCGGTCTGCCCAGCACCCTGTGCGGGTGCAAGGCGATGATCTACGTCAAATTCCGTCCCATCCTTGTAGCCCGCCCGGGCATAGGCCATCCGCCATCCATCCGTTCGTGCCCTTCTCAGCGCCGTTGCACGCTTATGGTGGGATGTGGCGTCATTGACTGCCTGGGGCACCGCCATAACCAGTCCCCATTCCTGATGCTCCTCTTGCTGTTTTTGAAAGGCGCTGCACAGTCCATCCACAAACCCCTGCCCATAGGCGTTGCACATCTCGCGGATGACACTGCCGGATATGCCTTTGGCACGGTTTTCACTTTTGATCTCCCTGCATCTGCTCTTGATGCAATCATAGGCATAGAGAAAAATACGCCGGCAGATTTCATAGTCATCCTCCAGGCCGGCAAATCCGATCTCCATCTTCTTACCATTATGGCGGCGGTTTCGATAGGCCTTACAACAATACCGTCCGGCTATGATCGCGGAAAGATCGGATACCCAACTATCCGTCATGGCCGTACAGGTGATTCCCACCGTTTTCACGATGACTTTGGCCTTTCCCGTCGCCTGGATCTCCTCCGGCCTGAGCTTATATTCCGCCATCAATTCCCTTGCCTTCAACAGCGCCGCCTGGGCTTCATGCTCGTTTGGACTATCTGCCAAGGCCAGCAGCTTGGCGATCCGCTCCTGAATCTGACTCATGTTCCGTCTCCCTTCTATTTCGTATTTCATAGCATACGAGGCAGTTAAAACGTCGCCCTTGGGCATAAAAACCGCAGGCGCGGAACCTCTCATATGTCCCCGCCTGCAGGTTCTTCTCCCATACGCAGCAAGTGCCGCGCCGTTGTTTTACAGATACACTTTGCACGCACGCCCGCCCAGCGTGGGATTCGCCTGAAATTCCTGTTCCCACTCCGAGAGGCTATCGGCGGCATGCCCCATCCGGGTAACAGGGCTGTTGCGCCGGCCAATATATTCGTACCTCTGGCACAGCTCATTCCACTTCTTCAGCTGGGCGTCATCCCGGTATCCCATGTGGATGCCCCGCATCTGGAGCAGATGGGCCTGGTCGAGTAGTTTCTCAAACAGGTCTCTGCGTTCCTTTGCAACGGCCAGATAGTCCTTCCACTCCTTCGTGATAGTCCGGCGCAGGTGGTTCACGTAACAGATACACGCCCTGCGTGATTTTGCCGTTGTCAAAACCCGCTGATACTGTTCCAACAGCGCCTTCTTGTTGAGCAGAGGCGAAGGCGCCGCCGCCTGGGCAACAATCCCACCGCTGCTGCTGATCTTGATCCCCTTCTCAGCGGAGATCTCATAGGTCAGCTCCTTGAGCAGAGGACGGGCCAGATAATCCCGGTCAACCGGATCCTGGGTGCCCCCCAGCGCTTGGAGCATCTCCAAAAGCGTATGATTCAGCTGATAACTGCGCAGCCGCTCGCACACCAGGCCCAGGTCGATGTGCTCCATCTTCTCCAGGCTTGCCCGGCGCTTCTCCGAGTCATCCCAGACCGCCAGGCCGTTGGTAATGTAAACTTTGCCATCGTCACCCTGGAAGATCACGCCTTCCCAGCCCGCTGTCTTCTGGCGGCAAAATTCAAGAATCTTCATATACATTTCTTCCTTTCTTCATGCTTGTTCCGGGCTCCACGCAGGATTTTGCTCGAACCGGCTCCGCTTGGTGCCCGCAGCCCATAAGGCAGACATCATAAAGGCCAACTTTAGCCATCCATTTATGTCGTCCCATCCCCTGCTCCGCCATTCAGCCGACGGAGCCTGCGCAGCAGCTCAGCTGCGTTTCTGTCGTACTGAGGCAGAAATGGCATTTCCTGATCGAAGAAGCTGTACTGCAGCAGGATGACCTCCCGGTGTGCATCGTCCATCTGATGGTCGTCCAGATTCCGAAGCAACTTCCCAATCGGAGGCAGGATCTTCCACTCCCGCAGCATGAATGCTCTGTCCTCCTTAGAAAAGTTGCGGTAGAACCAGTCCTTAACCAGCACCGTTCCCCCGGTGAAATGGAACGGGCGCTCCAGGCACTGATACCAGGAAAAGTCCTGACCCCGCTCTCCCGCATCCACCGTGAAGGGATAGAGCCGGCAAGCACGGGGCCGTGCTGCATACACGGAGCAGGCGCCCTCCTTCAGAAACACGCAGGCGTCATCCGGGCCCTGGACCCGCACCAAAAAGATGGGGTAATTGCCCGGCAGCAGGCTGGGATCGGTGTATGCATCAATCACATCCACCATCTCCATATCCGGGCAGCCATGCGCACGGAAATAATTGGCGAGACGGTAGGCATCCAGGCTTTCCAGCATGAGTTGTCCACGCAGGTTCCGGCAGCAGGCACCGCACTGACTGCACCGGAACGGTACAACGTCTTTAGGCCGAAGTTTTCGGAGCACAAGTTCTTCAACGGCCATTTGTCTCACTCCTTACACTTATCGTTTAAAACGCCGGGATGGAGATCACTCTCCACCCCGGCGGGTACTGTTACGCCCCAGATACAGACGTCCGGTTTTCATTCTGTCAGGCGGCCATGCTCATGGCGGGCACAGCACTCCCTGCCCACGGAAAGGGACACATGGAAATGCAGTAATTGGTATTGAGCGTTTCAAAGCGCACCTCCTGATCCGTCACGGTGTGGATTGCCACAACCATAGAGGTCAGGATGACCTTCCCGCCGGTGAGCAGCACCGCGCGGCTGCCAACGGTGACCGGCATGACAACGGTGCCCTGAAGATGTACCATTTTTTTATTTGGATTCATGATAGCGCCTCCATTCTTGATGACGGAGCCGCACGCAGCTGGTCAAACAGCCCTCTGGCCTTGCGCAGCTGCGTGCGCACCCTCTTTTCACTGATGTTCTTCGCCGCGGCGATCTCCCGTACACTGTATCCGCTCAGACGCAGCAGAACCAGTTCATACTGCTGCTGAGGCAGCTTTTCGGCAAGTGCATGCAGAAGCAGCACCTCCTCCAGCTGCTCATCTGCCCGGAGATCCCCCAGCGCAGACAGCGGTCCGCCATCTGTTCCTCCGGTGTCCAGGCTGACTGTCTGGAGCTGGTGCCGCCGGCCATACCTGGCGCGCATAGCGTGGGAAACACAGCGCCGCATGGCCCGGTTGGCTATGGTGGCAAAGGCGTGCCTCCGCAGCATTGGTTCTGACAGATACCGCCGCACCGCATCCAGGTAGCCCAGCGCGGCGGCGCCATAGTAGTCCTCTTCCGGCACACCTCTGCGCAGCAGATAGGCGTGGATGAGCCGGTGATTGTCGGCGGCAAAGCGCCGCTCCTCTTGGGTCAGTGGCGCTTCCAGCATATCCCCACCGCCTTTTTTGGGCACCCCCGGTAAAATTTCCGGGGGTGCGATGCAGCCCGCTTAGAGCGGGAGTTCCTCCCGTTCCCCATCCACGGCGGAGCCTGTCTCAACAACAAAGCTGCTGCCGTGGGTTTTCTTATCGAAACCGGCATAGTCCACCCCATCGTCCTGCTGGGATATGATCGCTTGGACGCGCTCCTCCAGCATCGCTTTGACCTGGACGCGGAAGGCGTTGGAGAACGCCTTGGCCTTCGCCAGATCCGCACCTGTGAAGTCGTATAACACCCCGAATGGACTCCTCATACTTCGGCTTGGAGGCGTCCTCACCAGGCAGCTCAAACAGGATCGAACCGCCGCCGGGGATCTTGGCCCGGGGGAAGGTCAGGCGAATACCATCGGTATCGTCCTGCAGCTCCTCCTGAGAGAAGTCCGCAGAAAGGGAGACATCCGGAAACTGGAAGGCGATGGCTTGCTCCTGCTGCTCCACAACTGCCAAATTGCTCTGATTATACATGTTCTTTTCCTCCTAAATTTACGCGGCTGCCGCTGGCGCCGCAATTTCATTGAAATGTTCCCACTGTCGCCGGGGCATGGTCATGAGGTCATAGCCCACAGCTTCCAGCTGGGTCGCTCTGTCATAACTGACAACATCCTGGGCATAGCGCGTCACCGCATTGGCCAGGCCGTAGAGTGTCATGTCCTGGCTCGCCAAGAGATGGTTAAGCACACAGTCCTGTTCCACTTCCCGCAGCCCAAAGACACTGCCGATTTTTTGGAGAAGCAGCGTCAGATCCTGTGCCTGGATAACCGCCCGGGTCGCCAAACGCATCCGCTCCATGAGCTCTCCAAATTTTGCCCCCTGGATCGCCTCTTTCAGCGCCTCCTGAAACTGTTCCACAAACTGCCTGTTATGTGAGATTCCAGGCGAGTGATAGGTGCAGAATCCACCAGGGAGTATGAGCTGGGTTCCCTTATGAACCCGGCGCACACCCGTCCCCAAATGCTCACCGACCACCATGCCGTTTGTGCATATGAGCCGGTAGAGCAGGGGCTGGATTGTAATTGCACCCATTCCAACCTCGCTGTTGGTAATGCTGATCCCATACTGTACCGCATCTCCGGGGACAACCTCATCCTGGAGCCGTTCACTGACAGCCTTGATGTACATGTGTGTCTCCGTCAGCCCACAGCTCACTACCGACACACCGAGCATATTCCCGATGACCGGCACGGCCGCCTGGAGCAGTTCCAAGTGATCCACGCACCAATACCGGTTGCTCAGCATAGCCCGGGCAGTGCCATCCAGTGTGCGCAGCAGCTTTACCTCCTGAGCACGGCTGAGCCAGCTGTTCACGTTATAAGCCAGCAGTTCCGGGCGCTCCTTGAGCATCCGCTCATAGTAGTGCGCCGGGATGCGCAGGTAGCCGCCCAACTGTTTGTGGGCGGTACTATTAAGCTCCAGCGGCTCCATGCAGTCCCCTCCCGCGCTGTCGAGCACACGGAGGATCGGCAGGCCGCCGTAGGTTTCCATCCTCATTTTGTCGGAGCTCACCAGATAGTCCTGCTTGACCTCGCTTTGGCAAACCAGTTCCTGCCCCAGCTGCTCCAAGGTCAAACCTAACTTCATGTTTTTGTCACCTTCTTTCCGCTCCGATCACCATGTCACGGTGATGGCGTCGCCGTCCTCTCCGGCGGCATAACCGGCCCGTTCCAGTACACGGAGCATCTGCTGCCAGTAGACACGCTGGGGGAAAGACGGAAAGGCCGCAACCATCTGCTCACCCTCG
The DNA here is from genome assembly GCF_052065695.1 of Intestinimonas sp. HCP28S3_D6. Taxonomy (NCBI): domain Bacteria; kingdom Bacillati; phylum Bacillota; class Clostridia; order Eubacteriales; genus Intestinimonas; species Intestinimonas sp. HCP28S3_D6. Next base: position 13,752 of record NZ_JBQHTM010000053.1, on the reverse strand, counting down.
TCGCTCTCCACGGTGACACTGCCATCCTCGTTCATGGTCAGGCTGTTGTGCCCCCGGGAGCTGAGGTCGGCAATGACCTCCTCCAGCACCTTGCGGCCCTGCACTTCAAACCACACCTGGGGATCCAGGGTTTCCCCCTGCGCAGGCTGCTGTGGCTCTTCATGCTCTGCCTGCAGCGGAAACGGGTCGATGCGAACCAGGGCGCATTGGATTTTTCCACCGGGATCCAGCTGAACCTGTGCGTAGTTGTAGTCCGGTACGCCTTGGATGCGGATCAGACCCTCGCCTCCATGCAGCATCAGCCGTGCGGGAAACTGTGTCTCCCACTCCCACTTTGCCTCTGGGAACACGGAGTGAAGGTAGGCTGAGATGCGGTAGTTTACATGCCGCACCAGCACCTCCTCCGTCTGCTGTCCCAACCGGCTTGCGCCGCCGCGGTTTCGATACCCGGCATATGCACGCTTTTCCCGGGCGCGGATACGCGGACGGAGCAGCTCAGAAGCAAGCCAGATGCACCAAACTGCGAAGATCACGGTCAACAGCCGGGTTCTCCAAGGGTCAAGCACCAGGGCCATGACAGCCATTGCTGCTCCCACGAGAAACGAGATGCTGCACCAAAGCCTTTCATGGAATTTCATACATGATCGTCCTTTCTGTACTTCTTGAAAAAACAAAAAAGGACTGTGCCTGTCTCCAGTTCTTCCTGAAAACATGGCACAGTCCCTTTTGGCCGGAACTCAGTCCGGCAGCGGCTCCCGCTCTCCGTCAATAGGCGGCTCTCCTGGGAGAGGCGCCCCGATGTTGGGGTCTGCCGCAGGGGTTGTCGGGGTCTTCCTCATCGCCGTTCCGGGGTTCGCCCAAGACAACGGGCCTCCGTCTTTGTAGATGACCTTGAGCCGCACCCTGGGGGTATAGCCGTCCTTTGCCGTATATTCTTCGGCAAGAAGGGTTCCGTTTACCTCCAGCATAGTGCCTGCCCCGACCTTCCACTTGGCCAGATGCTCCGCGTCCCAACCGTATGCCCATACCTGATAGCTTTGGATGCGCCCGTTTCCGAGCTGTTCCTCCAGGGCAAAACGGACATAGAGGGTTCCTTTGTGGCTTACCTTGAGTTCCAGTTCCGCGGCCACACGCCCGACGACATGGATAAAACTCATTCCACTCCTTTCTGCCTTGCGGCTGTATTCTATATATAAAAAGCGCCAGCAATCCAACTGCCCGCCCGATGGGCGCAGTCGTACTACTGGCGCTTGCATACAAACTTAACAACATGTGCAATGCAGGAACTCTCCCGCAGGACAAACCAGGTGGTCTGCCGTCTCGAAGGACACGCACAACAATCAATTACACCTGGATGGTATCACAATATATTGATGTTGTCAAGCATTATATATCAATATATAGTATTCCACAAGGCGCAGTCAACTGTCAAATTGTTGGCAGGCGCTATGACGCCGATTCCGACAGATAGAACGGATACCGCATCTCTGCCGGCGTGTTCCAGTTGAACACCAGCTCATACTTCTCCCCCAGGCCATCGAGGCCCACCGATCCCAGCCAGTTGCCCCTGCTGTGACCGTCAAAGAATCAGAGCCTCAGATCCAGAAGCTGTTCCGGCGTGACCCGCTCGCCCATGACCAGCGCGAGGACATCCTCCAAATCCAGCATCCGCTCGCAAGTGAGATAGCGCCGGTAGAGGTCATCCGGCAGATTCAATGCCTGCTGATGGGTCAAGGGGTTGGGCGTATTGAGCCACCAATCCGTCAGTTCATCCAGTCCTGTCAGATATGGGTAGTTGGATTCAACACAGAACGACTGGAGAAATGCCCGACATTCCTCTGTGGTAGCCGGGACGGGAAGCGGCGCTTCCCAGATGAGGCCATCCGTCCACTGGAAAGCCATACGGCTGCCTACAACGTCCTCGATCATCAGACAGTTGCGGGAGACAGGAGCGATCAGGAAGCACTCCACCTGAAACTCTTCTCGGATAAACTCCATGAGCTTGTACTGTTCCACCGTTCTGGGCTTATACAAAGCTTTTCGCCTCCTTCTACTTATATAAAAAGGGGCCGGAGTTCACGGTTTCTTCGCTTTTTCCTCTTTTTCTGTCTCACCCAGCTCCTCAACCCCCAGCAGCTCCCCTGCCGCGAGGCTGGAGGCAAGCCACGTGCCCGGAAGCTGTGCTCCGCTCTGACGCTGGAAGTAAAAGCGGTAGCGGACACCGACCCGGAGCCGGTACTGTTTCCCCACCAGCAGCGAGTGTTCATGATCCTCCTCATCCAGGAGCCGAACTTTTCTGCACTTCTGCAGGGGCAGTACCGTAACCTGAATGCACACACCCTCCACCACTGCATAATCCTCCAGTGTAAAACAGCGAAAGAGTAGGACAGCTCGAACCAGTGCGAGAAGGAACGCCGTGCTGCTCAGAATCAACATCATCCGATCCCCGGCCGCCAGCCACACCGCGACCCCGACCAGGAGAAAACCCACCCCCGCAGCAATGGTAAGAACCCACCGGCGCAGCAGCGGGGGCGGCCAAGCACTCAGCGCAGCCCTCATAGACACACCCTCTGAAAGAGGATCTGCTTGCGCAGATACAGGTTGGAGACCGCCAGTACCACCGCGTCCCTCTTGGGACTCTGCCGCATCAGGTGGGCAATGTTGTAACAGGTGGTAGCGTCATCATAATAGAGTGCATCCAGCAGCTTTCCGCTGTCTGAGACATCCCGGGCATCCGCCTCTTCACATTTGACCAACTCCGCAGTAGACAGCATGGCCTGCCGGGTAAGGGCCAGGATACGCCGTTCCTGCTCGGTGGGGCGGTCTTTCCTCAGCAGCCTCTTCGCCGACGCCGCAGGCACCCGATGCGCCGACGCAAGCCGGGCGTAGGACGTCAGCCGGCCGAAAAAGCTGTTGTCTATGGGGGTCACATAGAGGTTGCACAGCAGGTCATAGAGGGCGTCCACCTGGGAATCCCCTTCTCCGGCCATGACCAGCCCCCTGGTCATAAGGCGACAAAGCAGGCCATCAAATGCGCCCTTCTCTTCATCCGGCAGCGTAAGCTGTTCAGCAGCTGTCTCAAAATCCCGCCGGAGCTGTTCCCGATCCCGGAAACGCCAGCACAGGCGGCTCCAGAGGATCAGTTCCGCAGGCTCCATAACCTGCTCCCGGCGGTTGAGAACTACCACGGGAACCTGGACTCCTTTCCGGCCCTGGTGGAGCTGCAGCTGACCGGCACAGGTGTAAAGCGTATATGTCTTCATCAACAGACGCCTCCTTGATTTCGTATATCTTTCCTATACGCAGCCGGCGCCCGGATTTCAACAAAAAAGACAGGCGAGATATCCTCTCACCTGTCCTGTTGGCTTATTCTGAGCGGTTTACTCCCCTTTTTTCTGCTCCAGCAGACTGATCATCCCACACACCACCGCTGCTTCTTCATCTGTCAGGCGGGAAAGATCCACCAACCGCTTGTTGTCCCGGCCCAACAGATAATCCACCGACACCCCGAACAGGTCGGCGATGCGGATCATCACATCATAGGATGGCAGACGAATGTCTGTTTCATAGGAGGATACCATGCTGGCAGTGACGCCGATTTTCTTGGCCACTTGCGCCTGTGTCATGTGACGGTCCATCCTAACCCTTTTCAACCGCTGCGAAAAATCAACCATGAGCCGTATCCTCCTTTTCTTATAGTGTAAACGACTCATATTTTCTCACAGAAATGTTATCTACCCAATTTAGTTGACCCATTCGCAATTCACTGTTCTTTTGCTGACATGTATAACTTTTCCTGCAAAAAGAAAGCGATATGTCCAGGGTACTTTCTCTATTTTTGATGAAACTATTAGTCAGGAATATCAAAGCTGTTCTCAACTTCAGCCTTTTCTCTTAGACCTCCGCGGCGTGGATCATATTGGCTTTTCAGTAACTTTGCCATACCATTTTCCATAAGAATTATTATGCACTTGCATTGCACAGAGGATTGCGGTATAATGAAGCGAAAATTCAATACAGGACAGATACGATGAGAAACTTGTTTCCGAACAGGTGCTCTTTATCATAAGCCGGTGGGAATCCGGCGCGGAGGCCGTATTCGTCGGAAGACGTCAGCCGGCAGTGATCGTACATCCATGTACACCCATGGCGCCTTTTGGAAGTCGTAGACTGTTTTTATGTAAGTGCGGTCTTTCCAAAATGGGAAGATCGCACATTTTATATTACAATTTAACTTTTTGTGGCTCCTCACAGAAGCGAGGGGCTGAACAAGGGAATCGGGTGAGAATCCCGGACGGTAACCGCCGCTGTAAGCGTGATGTCCGCTGCTCGTCAACGAAAGTTCGCCATTGGGGACGTACCCTGAGAAGGCAGAGCAGACCGGCGAAGGCAGAGAGCTGCCCCAAGCGCGAGTCAGAAGACCTACAAAAAGAAGAGGGACGGGTGCGGGACGCTGCGCCCGTTCGCTGTGCGCACAGAGAAACGGCTGTGGATATCATGTCCACAGTCGTTTTTTGTGGAGAGGGGGATCGTTTGTGGAGGAAAACAAAAGGATAGATGAGCAGAAAGCACAGCTGATGGATATTCTCTTGAAGGACGAGCCCCTGAGCGTGGAAGATGAGGCTCTGTGTGTCTGCTGCTCCATGGACAGCCCGGAGGGAGCGGAACTCTGTGCCGCTTTCACCGATGATGAACTGCTGGAGCTGCTGCGTGTGACAGCGCGGCGACTGGATCACTCCCCAGCCCAGGGAGAGGTTCACTGGCTTTTGCGGCAGTATCTGCGCAGCCGGTTCCGGAACTGGCCGGGAACGCTGCGGGCAGCGGGCCTGAGCCGGGCGGCGGGCCGTGGGGGCCTGTCCTGTGAGGAGGCGGCCCGGAAAGAGCAGGAAGTCATGCAGATGCTCTCCCGGGTGCGGGAAGCAGCGGAGAGGCTGGGACGGATTCCCCATCCCTCGGAACTGCCGGAGGTATGCCGGACACTGCACAAACGGTACCAGACCTGGGGCCAGGTATTGGCGGCGGCTGGTGTGGAGCAGGCGGTTGCCGATAGCCTGTGGAAAGCGGATGACTTGAAGGAAGAGGATCGTCAGCGCCTTGGACAGCTCCGAGCCATTGCGCAGAAGCTCAATCGGGCACCTCTGCGCAGTGAGATAGCGGAGGAATTGCGCACACCCCTGATCCGACGCTTTGGTTCCTGGAGGAATGTTCTCTACCAAGTTGATCTGGAGCCGGTTCAGCGGATCTCGCCTTTTGTCAATGCGCCGCTCCGTCGGGAGGAAACCCGCTCCAGGGCCGCTCACCGGGGGGACTTATACGACTGCCACTACCGGCTGCTGCGGCTGGAGCCGGAGACCGCTGCGGATCTGGAACTGGTGCGGAATCTGGCGGAAGAATTGGGACACACCCCCCATCGCCGGGAAGTGCCCGCTGAGGTTCGCCGCCGGCTGCAGGAAGCCTGCGGTACCTGGTCCAATGCCCTGTTCCAACTGGGGCTGCAGGAGTGAGTCCCATTTGTCCGAGAATACTGCACAGGTACGCTGTGCGTTTCCATAGAGCTTATCATGGAAGAAAGGGAGAACGAAATGAAGAAAAAGCAGTTGTTATCCGCATTGCTGGGCGCTGTCCTTGCCCTGTCCTTGGCTGCCTGCGGGGGAACGCCCACGTCGGAGGAAACCCCCGGCGCCCCCGCCCCATCCCAATCGTCTGCCGCCACGGTGGATCAGACCCGAGAAATCGTCTTTGCGGCATCTCGTGATCAGTGTCCTGGAGAGCAGGACGCTTACTACGCCTCCATGTCCCTGGGGGTATGGGAGCCTCTGATCACAAAGGACGAACACGGAAAACCCGCTCCCGCGCTGTCCACCGAATGGGAGCACAATGAGGACTCCACCGTCTGGACGTTCCACCTGCGGGAGGGAGTTACATTCTCCAACGGCACCCCGTTCAATGCCGACATCGTGCTGGCCAACTTTGACCGCATGAAGAAGGGGCCTTTTGAGTCCTCTTTTTACGGTATGAACATTGATACAATCTATCCCGGCCTGCTCTCCTACGAAAAGACCGATGACTACACCGTAGTGCTTACCCTGGCTGAGGGGCAGCCGCTGCTGGACTATACCATGGTTAACTACGGCTCTGCCATCTTTGAGCCCTCCTGCTTTGCCGAGGGCGGCACCTTCAGCGGATTCCCCATTGGCACCGGCCCCTATGTGGTAACAGAAAACGTGCTTGGTCAATACTGTGTGATCGAACGTAATGACAACTATTGGGGTACCCCGGGCATCGCCCAGACCTTCCGCTTCAAGGTCATTCCCGATGCCGAGACCCGCTATACCGCCCTGCGGGCCGGTGAGGTTCAGGGCCTGTGTGATCTGGGCGCCATCTCGCCCTCTCAGGCCGCGGAGATCGACGGCGACCCGGCCTACAATGTGTCTGTGGGCGATTCCGGCATTACCCATTTTCTCAATGTGAACGGCGGTGCGTTCCCCTTCAACGATGTGCGTATGCGGGAGGGTTTGTCCCTGCTGCTGGACCGCCAGACCATCATCGACAGCTTCTATAACGGCTACGGCATTGCCGCCGGCGGATTCTTAAATTACACTTCCGCCTTCTATGAGGAGCAGCCTGTACAGCACGATCCGGAAAAAGGCGCTGAACTGATCCGTCAGGTGGTGGGCGACCAGGAGGTGGAACTGCTGTTCCTGCTGCCTGGCGTGGACGCCAACCGCTACCCTTATCAGGAAGAAGCCGAGTATATCCAGGCCCTGCTGGAGAATATTGAGGGCACCAACATCAAGGTCAGCATCCAGCAGATGGACTGGGGCCCCTGCAAGGAGGAAATGGAGGCGGGGAATTATAACCTGTGCCTGAAGATTCAGGGACTGCCCTCCGCCAATCCCTTCTCCCTGTTCAAGGGCTTCATGTATACAGAGGGCGGCACCAATATCAGCTATGGTCTGGGCTATCACAACGACCATGTGGATGAACTCATTGAAGAGGCGGCCGTCTGCCTGGATGCAGACCGGCTGACTGAGATCTATCGGGAGCTCCAGGAGATCTCCGCCGAAGATTTCCCCAACATTCCCGTGCTGTACTCTCAGGAGGTGGTGGCATCTTCCAGCTCTATCACCGGCTATCAGGCCACCGTGTACGGACTTACCGGCTTCACCCAGGTCTGCTGGGCCGAGTGATCCAAATATTCGAAAACAAGCCTCCGCCGCAAGACGGAGGCTTGTTTTCCATACCAACCATGTTTTCAAAAGGCGGTGGATCATGGCAATCCTAACCTATATCGGACGCAGACTGCTGGTACTGATCCCGGTTCTGCTGGGCATTTCGCTGGCAGCCTTCCTGCTGGGGCGTATTGCGCCTGGCGACCCTGTGGATGACGCGCTGTTCCGCATCGGCATTGAATTCCCCACGGAGGAAGATCGGGCGGCCATGCGTGCTGAGCTGGGATTGGATCAATCCCTGCCGGCGCAGTATCTGGACTGGCTGAACAACGTGCTGCACGGAGACCTGGGCCGATCCTACATTGGAAACAAGGACATTGCCAGTGAGCTGCTGACCCGCCTGCCCATTACGTTAAAGGTTTCCCTGGCCGCCATGCTGGTGGCTGTGGTCTTTGGTGTGGGAGGCGGTGTGCTCATGGCAGCTTGTCACGGCACATGGCTGGATACCGTGCTCAAGGGGCTGTCTACCCTGTTGCTGTCAGTCCCCGGCTTCTGGCTGGCCTTGTTCCTGATCACTGTGTTTGCGGAATGGCTTCACCTGCTGCCCACCAGCGGTCTGGATCGGGGGCTGGCCTCCCTGGTATTGCCCGCGGTGGCCCTGTCTGCGGCAAATGTGGGTTCCACCTCCCGGTTTACCCGCGGGAACATCCTTGCTCAGCTTGGAGAACAGTATATCGTGGTGGCAAACGCCAAGGGCCTGTCTCAGCGGGCGGTGATGGTGGGGCACGCCTTCCGTAACTCCCTGGTGCCCATCATTACGCTGATCGGCAACTATTTTGGGGGGATCCTGGGCGGAAGTACCATCATTGAGAATATCTTTGCCATCCCCGGCCTGGGCAGCTATGTACTCTCTTCCATTCAAAACCGGGACTACCCTGTGATCCAGGGATATGTACTCATTACCGGAACAACCTTTGTGCTCATCACGCTGGCCATTGACCTGCTTTACCTGGCGGTCAATCCGAAGATCCGTCTGCAGGGGGGAACCGCATGACAAGGCGAAAGAAGCAGAATATTCAGCTTGCAGCCGTCTGTTTCATTCTGGCGGCTATTGTCCTGATGACCATTTTTGCCCCATGGCTGGCCCCCTATGATCCTCTGGAGGTACATATGGAACTCCGGCTTCTGCCACCCTGCTGGGCCCATCCTTTGGGTACCGACGCCCTGGGCCGCGATGTGCTCAGCCGCGTCATCTATGGCGGCAGAGCGTCTCTGCTTTTAGCTGTGGTGGCGACTGCCTGTTCCATGTGTGTGGGATTGGTGGTTGGCGTGGCCGCAGGTTACTGTGGCGGGATCGTGGATGGCGTGATCACCGCGATCTCCAACGTATTTCAGGGTCTGCCCGGTATGGTGCTGATGATCGCTCTGGTAGGGGTTATGGAACGGGGAAGCAAAAGCATCATTCTGGCCCTGGTCATTACTTCCTGGGTCGGCTTCTCCCGCCTGGTGCGGGGAGAGGTTCTGAAGGTCAAAAGCGAGCTGTACGTGGAAAGCATGCGATGTCTGGGCGCGGGGCACCTGCGCATCATTCTCCGCCATGTGCTGCCCAAGATCCGCACCAACATCATCATTCTGTTTACCACCCGGATCGGGCGGGTGGTCCTGTCTGTGGCAGGTCTGGGCTATCTCGGTCTGGGCATTCAGCCGCCTACGCCTGACTGGGGCGAGATGGTCAGCGGAACCGCCCGCCGCTATTTCCGCAGTGCGCCTCATCTGCTTTGGGCACCGGGTATCTGCATTATCCTGCTCACGCTGTCAGTCAATTTGTTGGGTGACCTGCTGCGGGACAGGCTGGACGTAAAACAGGATTCCGTAAAGGAGCTGTGAGCATGGTACCTGATATTGAAATCCAAAACCTGTCGGTGTGCTTTGATACCGCCCAAGGGCCGGTATATGCCGTCCGGGACTTGTCCACAACCTTTCGGGCCGGGCGCATCTCCGGGGTTATTGGGGAGAGCGGCAGCGGAAAGAGCGTCATGGGAATGTCTCTGCTGCGGCTGCTGCCAAACACGGCCCGGGTAACAGGCAGATGCTTCTTCGGACAGGAGGAGCTCTACTCTATGCCGCTGCGGAAACTGCGCAAGCTCCGGGGCGCGGCCATCGGGCTGATCCCCCAGAATCCCAATGCGTCTTTGGACCCGGTGATGAAGCTGAGCCGCCAGCTCACCGAGGCTATTACCACTCACGGCCGGCGAAACCGGAGAGAGGCGAAAAAGCAGGCGGCAGACCTGCTGCGCCGATTCGGTTTTGAAGAGCCGGAACGCATCCTGACGCAGTATCCGTTTCAAATGAGCGGAGGCATGAATCAGCGGCTGGTTTCCGCCTTGGGTCTGGCCTGCCGTCCGGGCTGGGTCATTGCCGACGAACCTACAAAGGGACTGGATGCGGTCATCCGCAATCAGGTATATTCCGTTTTGCGCCAGATTTATACCGAGCATCACTGCAGCATGATCGTGATCACCCATGATCTGTCACTGGCCCGACGACTGTGTGATGATATCCGGGTACTCTACATGGGGCAGATTATTGAACAGGGGACAGCGGAGGAAGTGATGGAACGGCCCAGGCACCCTTATACGGCAGGGCTGATCCACTCCCTGCCCAGCAAAGGGATGATACCCATACCGCCCCCGGATCCCGAGAGAATGGAGCATACTGGCTGCCCCTTCTATCCCCGCTGCCGCCAGGCGGGAGAGCGGTGCAGCCGGGAAAAGCCGGAAGATTATACGCTGCCTGAGGGCGGGAAGGTGAGGTGCTTTCTCTATGAGTAAAGTGCTGGAACTGGAAAAGGTCAGCAGGGTCTTTTCCAGCGGTGTGTTTCGGACTCACACCATCCGGGCAGTTGATGAAGTGAGCTTCGCCCTGGAGCGTGGAAAGACCTTTGGGCTGGTGGGCAACAGCGGCTGTGGGAAAACGACTCTGTCCCGTATGATTACCCAGGTGCTCAAACCCACCAGCGGACGCATCTGCTTCGAGGGAGAGGATGTGGCTGCCTTTGACCGCAGACAGCGCAAGACCTATCACCGCCGCGTGCAGGTGATATTTCAAAACCCTGAGGGCTCTCTGGATCCCTCCATGCGGATTCAGGACAGCCTGCTGGAGGTTATGGCGATCCACCGGCTGGGCGAGAACAGGCAGGCGCGTATGGACAGAATCCAGACGGCACTGAAACAGGTGGGGCTGCCCGATTATCTGCTCTCCCGCTATCCTCACCAGATCAGCGGAGGAGAGGGCCAGCGCCTGGTAATCTGCCGGGCCCTGCTGCTGGAGCCCGAGGTACTGCTGCTGGACGAGCCGACGTCCATGTTAGACGTGTCGGTGCAGGCCAGTATCATGAATCTGCTGCGGGATCTGCAGCAGGAACTGGGTCTTACCTATCTTTACATCACGCATGACATTGAGCTTTTGGGGTGGATCAGCCACACCATCGGCGTGATGCAGAATGGACGGCTGGTAGAGGTCGGGAGCCGGGAGCAGGTAATGGGAGCGCCCGTTCACCCCTACACAAAGGAGCTGCTCTACTCTTATGCCCACTGGGAGGGGGAAAAGGCATGAAGGAACGTGTACCCATTCCGGACTTTGCCCGGCAGTGGACGGAGCATGTGGAGGCGAGCACCTCCCTGCGGATGAGGGACGATGAGGCGGAGCGGGCCTTCTGGCGGGAATTTATCCAGAGGAAGGTCTATGCGCCGGAACCCTCCGCCATTCAGGTGCTGGAGTATCTGCGTCCGCTTCTGCACACCCACGGGGTGGAATCTGTGCTGGAGCTGGGCCCTGGCTGGGGCAGCTATACCATAACATTGGCAGAACTATGCCGTGAAGTGGCCTGCGTGGACATCTCCCGGGATGTGCTGGACTTTATCCTCCGCATTGGAGCGGAACACGGGCCGCATAATATTACAGCATTTCATGCCAAATGGGAGGAATTTGTGCCGGAGCGCCAGTATGACCTGGTCTTTGGCTACAACTGCTTCTATCGCCAGGCTGATCTGGAACGCTGTTTTCAGAGGATGGATCAAGCGGCGGAGAAGCTGTGTGTGGTGGGCATGAACACCGGTCTGGCCCCAGCCTGGATCCACGAACTGGATGAGGCGGGAGGGCAGGTAAACTGGGAATGGAAGGATTATATCTACTTTGTGGGTGTCCTCTACCAGATGGGCATTGATCCCAACGTGATGGTGCTTCCGTTTGAGAAGGAGCTCTCTTATCCGGATATTGAAACCCTGATACGGGGGGAATGCGCCCGCTGTGCCCCCGGGACGGTGGATGCGGAAACGGCTGCGAATATCCTGTGCCGCCATTTTGTCCAGACGCAGGACGGCGGTTGGCGGGCAACAGTTCGGTATCACAGCGGCGTGGTCTGGTGGACGCCGACTGGGCGGCAGTGGGGATGAGTACCGCCGCCTGACAGAAGTAAACGGGCGGGCATAGCCATTGCGCTATGCCCGCTCGTTTGATTGGCGGGACGGATGATGGTGGGGCTGGACAAACAGCCCGGGCCGGACAAACCGGTTTGTACCGGGTTTGTGGGGAGGGCCCTTTTATGAGATATCCTATCCCGCCCAGGGAGTGTACAGACAGTAGGCTGGGCAGAGTTCACCCATATAAATCCACACATTTTCACCCATTTCGATGGGCTCCGGGAAAACCAGATTGGGGATCATCAGTTTCAGGGTGGTACGCTTACGCCCCTTGATGTTTTCCCCGTCCGGGGTGGGCGCTTTGCGGAAGTGTTCGATCCGCTGGGCCAAATCGGAGATACCCAGTTCCCTGGACAGCCGGGGGATCACCTCATCCTGTACGGCGTATACCACATGGTCGGGATTTTCAAACCAAGCTCGGTTCATCATAACGAATGCCTCCTATTTTTGATGTCGCAAACATCGGAGCTGCTGTCAGCCGGTCTTTTGTACCAGCTTCTTGATCTCGTCGTACTTGCCCGTGATATAGCCATAGTTCTCCCGGCGGTGGGGGATGGAGCAGCCGCTGCAGTCCTTGAGCCCGTCGGCGGTATAGCTGAAATTCCCTCCGCATTTGTCTCCCAGCGCATACAGCGGGCAGTAGCAGAACAGGCAGTTGAAGTTCTCCGGGTCGTCGGTGGGGTGGCAGGGAAAGTATTCGCATTTGCTGTGGGAAAAGAACTGAAAGTGCTTCGCAGACGTCGATGCTTCCATATCTGGTCTCCCTTCGTTTTTTTGATTGGGGTATCGCCCGTGCGGTGTTTTGACCGACGGTAAAGCAAAAAAAGGAAGCAGCCGGGCGGCGCCTCCTTCAGACAAAAACGCGCTGACCTCAATAAGAAGGCCAGCGAGCAGATCAACATGCACAACGGAGGACACGCCCGCTGTTTTCCCCTGCATCCTGCCATGGTGCAAGTCTCCTGACTTACGTTATGAGAGCTGGGCTCTCTGCGTCCATTTCCTACCTTCTCACAGGGCCTGACCCCTGCAATGGCGGACTTTCGTCCAGGCGGCATACGCCGCTTCGGAATGGCCTCACGTACACAGTGCCGGTCGCGCGGGACTTGGATATCCCATTCGTTTTAGCCGCCGCCTGATCCTGCAGACAGGATTGTTACAGCAAACGGCCACACCATGCAATAGATGCAGTGATATGAAGTTTTCAAACCGGCGGCGGACGCCGGGCTGGGGAACGGGAACAAATTTAAATATAGCACATATGGCCGGTGCAGGTTGTCAAATGCCGCCGGTCTGCCGTCTGGCCTTTTTCCGTTTCCATCGCTTCCGGTGGAATCCCCGAGCTGTCGGCCTGGGAGAGGGTGCCCGCCCCAGCTGAAGGAGGGCGCTGTGCAGGGAACCGAAAGCCGCGGTGAGTTCTACGCGCAGAGCGGGAACCAGTTCCTCCCGGTTTGGCGGTCTGCCCAGGCGGAGGCAGGTCTGTTCCAGCTTTTCCAGCAGCTCCGCCTGCTCAGGGGCAGGGACACCCACGGGATAGCGCGAATGATTTCCGACTGCCTGCTGCCGCCGGTATTGCAGCGTTCCGGAACTGCTGAGGCAGCCTGTTTCCATGGAATGTTCTCTGAACATTGAGCATCTCCTTTCTTGACCATGCTGAGTTGGGAACATCATATGCCGGACGAATCTACAGGGCAAACAAAAAGCCTGCTTTCCGTCCGGGCGAAAGCAGGCTGCTAAAACCGTCCGCTGACAGCGGGCAGTTCCAGACAGGACACTTTCTGCGGAAGATACCCATCCATCTACCAATCAAGCAGGTTTCCTGGCTTGCGGATCATAGCGCGCCGCGCCTTCTCACCGTGCAGTGGCTGCACGGCAATGGCACTTGCGGTTTGCTCCCCGTTTACAGTGACCGGATCGCTCGGGATTTTCACCCGATTCCCTTTTACCCTGATCTTCATCAGGCACTTGAAAGGGTATTCAGTTGTCTTCTTTAAGGAATCTCTGATTTAATCCGCACTACCATAAAGGCTCCGGATGTGGGATAATAACACTATCAACGCAATGGTGGTGTATGGGGATGAAGAAACAGGAAACATTTACGG
>NZ_JBQHTM010000052.1:0-21770 GCF_052065695.1 Intestinimonas sp. HCP28S3_D6 | reverse complement strand
ACCCAGTGGGGCAACAAGAAGTACATGAACATGAAGCATCTGGAGGCGACCGTTGAGGATGCCTCCATTGTTGGCTGACTTCATTCATAACAGAGTCTGCGAACTAAAGTGCGAAAAATTCTTGACACGACCAGACCTCCAATGGCCCTGCTTTGTATCCAGGATGCCCCACCCGTAAAAATTTTTGAAATTCAGTATGGAGGGATGACCGTGCTTGTGGTAAGATAGAAAATTGCAGAAGCAACTAAATGCACCGCCTTTGAGCGCTCCTAGGCGGCGCGGTTATTGGAAAGCTCAGGTGAGTGATATGCAGGCTAAGGCAAGCGCTTCCAGAGAGGATATTTTTCAGAACCTCCCCATTCCCACCGCCCTGGGAAAAATGATCGTCCCGGCGGTGACCAGCCAGCTGATCGTGCTGATCTACAACATGGCGGACACCTTCTTTGTGGGACAGACGGGTAACCCTTATATGGTGGCGGCCACCTCCCTGATTCTGCCGGTGTTCAACATCACCCTCTGTCTGGCAGGGCTGGCGGGGATCGGTGGCGGCTCCCTGATCTCCCGCCTGCTGGGCCAGAGCAGGGAGGAGGAGGCCAGGCGGGTGAGCGCCTTCTCCCTCTATCTGGGCCTCTGTATCGCCGCCCTCTTCGCGGTGGGCATCGGGGTCTTTATGGAGCCTGTTCTGAACCTGCTGGGCGCCGGGGAGAACACCTATGCCTATGCCAGGCAGTACGCCCTGTGCGTCATTGTCACCGGGGGTGTGCCCACGGTACTCTCCAACGTGCTGGCAAACCTGATCCGCAGCGTGGGCCGTTCCAAGGAGGCCAGCGCTGGCATCATCCTGGGCGGATTGCTGAACATTGCCCTGGACCCCTTGTTCATGTTTGTGCTGCTGCCGGAGGGCTATGAGGTCCTGGGCGCCGGACTGGCTACCTGTATTTCCAACTGTACCGCATTTCTCTTCTTCGTGGCGGTACTGCTGCGTATGGGCCGGAGCTCGGTGATCACCTTCTCCCCCAGAGGGGGGATGCCCCAAAAGGCGAGTATTGTGGCCATTTTCGGTGTGGGTATCCCCTCGGCGGTGACTACCTTCCTCTTTGATCTGGACTACGTGATCATCGACAAGCTGATGGTCTCCTACCACGATCTGGCCCTGGCCGCCGTGGGTATCGTGCTGAAGGTGGAGCGCTTTCCGCTGAATGTAGGCATCGGCATCTGCCAGGGCATGCTGCCCCTGGTGGCCTACAACTATTCCGCGGGAAATAAACAGCGGATGGAGGAAACCATCCGCCTGGCCCGGGGGCTGGGGCTGGTCATCGCGGGGATCAGCATCGTCCTCTATGAGCTCTTTGCCGTCCAGTTCGCTCACCTCTTCATCTCGGACGCCCAGACGGTGGCCCTGGCCTCCCAGTTCCTGCGGATCAGGGTACTGGCCACCCCCTTGATGTTCCTGAGCTTCTTCACCGTCTACCTGTTTCAGGCATTCGGAAAAGGGCGGGTCTCCCTGTTCCTGGGGGTGACCCGGTGGCTGGTCTTCAACATCCCTATGTTGTTCCTGCTCAACGCCATTTTCGGCATGTTCGGTATCGTCTGCTCCCAGGTGACGGCGGACACCCTGACCGTCCTCCTGTCCTTCTACGTGTATCGGAAGCACCGCCCCGCCGTGGGCAGCCCCCTGGCGGGCGGCTGAACCAATATGAAAAAAGGAAAAAGACACGCCTTGCAGCGTGTCTTTTTCCTTTTTATGGACTCACTCAAAGATGGCGTTGGTGGTGTCGATGGGGTGGTTGCAGTGGTTGTCGATGTCGGTGCCGTTCTCGGAGAAGGTGGTGCCGTCAAAGACCATGGTGATGTCGGTGGGGACGCTCTCCAGCAGGATGCCGGTACCGTTGCCGGTGAAGGTGTTGTCGAAGTAGCGGGTATCGGAGGCGGACTGACCGGTGGAATTGAAGTGGAAACCCACCTCATTGTCAGTGAAGGTACACTCGGTGACGTTGACCCAGGCCTCCCCGAAGGCCAGCACGCCGGTCTTGTAGCCGGTGAAGGAGCAGCCCACGGGCCAGGCCTTCTCCTTGGCACGGATGCCGGTGTCGGTGCCGTCTCCCACAAAGTCCATGTCATAGAAATAACTGATCCAGCCGTAGTGCCCGTCCTCCATGGAGACGGAGCCCTTCCACACCGTGCGCGCCCCGCCTTCGTCGGTGCTGCCGTAGAGGTCGTAGGACCGGTGGAAGGTCAGGTCTCCCTCGTAGGTCACCGGGGCCAGGTAGAAGAGCACCTGGTCGGTGGGCGGCACTTCTGCGGCAATCTGGTCCAGCAGGGCCTGCACCTCTTCCGCTGTATTCATGGGGTAGTCCTGCCAGTGGTACTCGTGGGTGATGACGGGGGTGATGTGAAGGTTCTGCCGCACCCGAATGAGGTCCCCGTTCTTCATCTGAACGGTCCACACCACCTGGGGCTCGCCGGAGTTGCCCGTAAAGTCCAGGTAGGACACCATGGCCGCGTCGGGGGAGTAGTCCTCCTGGTGGCTGGGCTCCCCGGCGGTGAGGGGATCGGCGGCGTTCTCGTCCTGGACCACCTCCACGGTGACGGCCTCCACCAGGGGTTCGAACGCCTCCCAGGCGTCGGTCCCGGTGAAGGCGTCGTTGACGTACCACCGGGAAGGCCAGCGGTACTGCTCATCCGGAGCGCCGGTCTGGTAGATATCGGCGGCAGGGGCGGTGCGGTCGTCGGGCCAGGCCACCAAAAGCTGGTAGGTCTTGTCTCCGCTCTCGTAGTACGCCTCGCCTACCCCATCAAACTCCTGAGGCGCATAGGGCCGGTTCAGGTACCAGAGCCCCGCCCCGGCGGCGATCACCACAGCCAGGGCCAGCAGGCCCAGCAGCAGCTTCTTTTTCAGGGGGACCGGCCACCCGGGCTTCTTTCGACTATGAATATCCCTGGCGCAGTGGGGACAGAAGGCGGCGTTTTCCGGCAGGTCCGCGCCGCAGTGAGGGCATTTTTGTTCCATATACTAACCTCCGTTCCCCTGATAGTCCAGCATGGTGTAGCCCAGCAGGTCGTAGTCCGCGTCCAGCAGCAGATAGCACTGCCACCGGCCATCGTTGGGCAGGAATTCCTCCAGCCGCTGGATCTCCCGGCACTGGCGCTCCGGCTCCGGGGAGTGGAGCAGGGCCCACAGGTGGTAGATCTGGGCGTCGTCCTCCCGGAGCACCGGGCCCTTGCCGGTGTTGTAGCCGCTCAGGAACCACACCACCCCGGCGTCCTCGATCTCCTCCGGCGGGATGTAGTTGGAAAAGTCCTCCTCCCAGTTTCCCTCAAAGGCGGCTAGCTGTTCCTCATAGAGCTCCGTGAAGTCGTAGTCACAGGACACCACGTCCAGCTGCCACTGTCCCTCCGACACCTGGATGGGCTCCCCGATGGAGTAGCCCATCAGATGGGTGTTGCGGTCGAACATGAGCAGGCACACCCGGGCGCCGGAGCTGCTGGTGCTGAACATCCCCCACTCCTCATCGGTGCCGTAGGCCCCCCGGGAGGCCACCAGGTTGGCCAGCTGGAGATTTTCCATCAGGTAGTCGTCGATGTTGTCGCTGGTGGTGGAGGTGGTGCCGAAATTGATGCCGGTGAGGGTGGGAAAGTACTCCCGCAGCCGGTCGGGGGTCACTTTGACCATGCCATTTTCGTCCTCCTGAAAGACCACCGGGGTCACCTTCCCGGCGGGGAGACCGGCGGCGGGCTCAGACCGCAGCGCCCAGGCCCCGGCGCCCACAGCGACTATGAGGACCAGAACCAGCATCCATTTCAGCCCCCTCCGCCACAGGTGGGCGGGTACCCTGGCGTTTTCACGGTCCCGGACGCTCTGGGCGCAGTGGGGGCAGAAGGAGGCGCTCTCCGGCAGCGCGGCGCCGCAGTGGGGGCATTTGTGTACCATAGAGATCGTCCCTTTCATGCAAAGGTTGCGTGGGAGACATTGATGGGGTAGTCGGATGGGTTATTGATGTTGCTGCCGTTATCGGAGAAGCGGCAGCCCGAAAAGTTGATCTGCTTGAATCGGGGTACTCGCACCAGGTCCACAGCGATTTCATTGTGGAGGAAGGTGTTTCCCTCAAAATCGCTGTAATTGAAGTAGTCCCCGGCACTGTCAAAGCGGAAGCCCACGCTGTTGTCTTCAAAACAGCAGCCCACCGGGTCGGCCCAGTGCACGCCCCCCACCAGCAGTCCGGTGTCCCAGCCATAGAAACCGCAGTTGCGTACACGACCGTCCGCCTCTACCGTCAGACCGGTGCCGGTGCCATCGCCCCGGAATTCGATGTTTTCCACGATGCTCCTGGAGCCGCCCTCCGGCGTTACCGCTACCGGTCCCAGGGAGGCGGTGCGCCTGTTCTGATCGTCCACGCTCCCATAGAGGTTGATGGGCCGCCCATCCAGGATGAGGCCCCCCTCATACCACACCGAGGGCAGGTGGAGGTTCACCACTGTAGGCAAGGGCACCTCGGCTTCGATCCGGTCCACCAGAGTCCGAAGGTCCTCGATGGTGTCCATGGGGTAGTCCTCCGGGTAGAGGTCCAGGGTCTCCACCGGCTCAGAGATCAGCTTCTGATGCAGCCGGATGGTGTCGCCGTTTTTCATGGAAAGGGTCCACTCTACCTCCACCGGGCCCAGGCTCTGGTCGGTAAAGGTCAGGGGAGCGCTCATCAGCCCGTCCACAGCGGGGGTGCCCTGATACACCGGCTGTTCCCAGGTGACCGGCGAGGGACTGTCCCCGGGCTGGATGACCCGGACGTAGGTGGATGTGATCTGTTGGTCGAACATCCGCCCTCCGTCCGCCCCGGTCTCCACATAGGTGACGAAGAGCTTGGAGCTCCGCTCATAGCGCTCCCCCTCCTCCACCTGCACGGTGTATGACCGTTCCGGCGTGGCGTCGTTGCGGAAGGTGAGGACCAGGTGGTAGGGATCGCCGTCCACAGTGTAGGTGAGCTCCCCCCAGGCGTCGTATACGTTGGGGCTGAAGAGGTCGTACAGCACGACTGCCAGCAGTACCGCAGCTGCTAGTGCTGCGACCCGCTTCACCGGCCTGAGCCACCGGCGGACTGGGATATGTACTGCCTGACGGGGGTGGATGTCCCGGGCACGGTGGGGGCAGAAGGCGGCCTCCTCCGGCAGGTCCGCGCCGCAGGAGGGGCAGGTCCTGACCCTACCGTCCATGTCAGAGGGCCTCCATCAGCCGCAGTACATTTTTATACCGCCGCTGGGGGTTGACGTGGGTGCACCGGTCCACGATACGGCCCATTTTCCCCTCCACCAGGTGGCGGGAGGGGTGCTCCCCGGTGAGCATCACGTTGATGAGGATGCCCACGGCGTAGATGTCGGCCCGGAGGTCGGACTGTGATAGACCGTACTGCTCCGGGGCGGCAAAGCCGGTGGTGCCCAGGATCTGGGTGTCGTTGGACGCCTCCAGCTTGTGGAAGCGGGCGGCGTCGAAGTCGATGAGCACCGCCTGGTCCCCACGGAGGATGATGTTCTCCGGCTTCACGTCTCGGTGGACAGCGCCGATGGAGTGGAGTACCCACAGGGCCTGGCAGACCTGTTTGATGATCTTCTTGGTCTCCTCCTGCGAAAAGAGGGCCCCCTTCAGCAGGAAGCCCAGGGTGTCCCCCTCAATAAATTCCTCGATGACCAGATTTTCCTTCCTCTGTGAGGCCACCTCGTAGACGGTGGGCAGGTTGGGGCAGGTGTACTCCAGCAGCTTTTTATAGACTTCCGGATTGCCGGTGAAGCGGCGGAGAATGAAACGCTGCCCAGTGACCTTATGCCGGATGAGCTGGACACTGCCCCGGGGGCTCTCCTTGAGCAGCCGGAGGGTGTCATATTCCTCCTGCAACGCCTTTGAAAGCCACATGTAAATAGCGATCCCTCCAAAAACTTCGCACACTATGCAGTGGGCATATTGTATCGAAACACAATTTTTTGTAGAGTAAGTATAAACGATTTCCACAAAAAAGTAAAGCAGAGGGGGGAGAAGTATGGAAGATAAGACCACGGATGATCTGAGTCAGGCGCTGATGAGCGAGCCCGACCTCGATTCCTACCTACAGGAGAACCAGCCGTTTTTTGCCGGTCAGAGCATCGCGGAGCTTCTGGCATCGTACCATGAACGGACAAAGCGCTCCAAGGCTGCGCTGGCCCGGAAGGCGGGAATGAGTGAGGTCTACCTCCACCAGGTCTTTGCCGGGCGGCGCAATCCGTCCCGGGATCGTCTGCTCTGTCTGTGTGTGGGTTTGGAGACCTCTCTGGAGGAGGCTCAGCGGCTGCTCAAGCTGGCCAGTTATGCGCCGCTCTATCCCAGGCTCAAGCGGGACGCCATCATCAGCTATGGGATCGTACACCACATGGCCTTGGGGGAGATCAACGACAAGCTTTTTGCCGAAAACGAAAAGACGCTGTATTGAACATCAGAAGCACTGAAAAAAGAGAGAAGGAGAGAGAACCATGAAAAAGATTCTGTTGTGGGTGCTGGCGGCAGCCATGATGCTCTCCCTGGCGGCCTGCGGAAAGAGTGAGGCGGCCAAGGCTGTGGACGATCAGATCGCCGCAATCGGCACGGTGACCCTGGAGAGCGCTGATGCCATCACCGCCGCCCGGTCCCTCTACGACGGCAGCGAGGCCGAGGTCCAGAGCGCGGTGAACAATTTGGGCGATTTGGAGGCGGCGGAGGCTGCTCTGTCCGACCTGCGGGTGGCGGAGACAGTGAGCCTCATTGACGCAATCGGCGCCGTGACACTGGAGAGCGCCGATGCGGTGGACGCCGCCCAGGCCTCCTACGACAGCCTCTCTGAGGCGGATACAGCCAAGGTGAGCAACGCCGATGTCCTGATCGCCGCTGCCGACCAGCTCAAGGCCCTCAAGCAGCAGCAGGCCCAGGCCATCCTGGCCAATATGCGGGTGGAGAAGGACGAGGTACGGGGCCTTACCTTCTACTACTCCAAGACCCAGCCCTACTACGCCGACGAGCGCTGCTACGTGCTCCCCTACATCGGCCAGGACAGCACCCATACCTGGCTGTGCGCACAGTACCACTACATGGATTACGACAACTGGGTCTTCTGGACCAAGCTCACTTTTGCCGTGGACGACCAGCGCTACTATAAATACTTCAACTATTTTGACGTGGTTCGGGACAACGACACCGAGGTGTGGGAGTATGTGAACACCGCCGATGTGTCTGAGGAGGACATCGAGATGTTCTGGGCCATCGCCAACTCGGAGAAGACCATCGTCCGTTTCGAGGGCGACGAATATTACAGTGATTTCACCGTCTCCCAGGCGGACAAGGATGCCATCCGTGAGGTCCTCACCGCCTATGAAGCCCTACAATAAGGGAAACGGATAACACCTAGCATTGCCTTTGGGTGTGGAGATATCCCCCCCTTCCGTACCCGCGGAGTCATTTGCTTTCCTGATGCGGGAAGAGGGAGGGCCCCAGGCAAGACGGGAGACAAAAAGGGAGCGGATTTCCGCTCCCTTTTTGCCTGATAAGGCGGTGGTCCGTGCACTTTCCTTTGCCCGGCCCATGTGGTATGATGATAGACAAACAAATAGAAAGGGGGAGGAGCATGAGAGCGCCGGAACAAAATGAGAGACCTGAAAGAGTCCCATCGAAGGAAAAGACATCCATCCTGACACCGGAGGACATCCGGCGGCTGGAGTCCTACGACAATGGGACCACCGGATATTTTTACCGAATGCTGGATGATCTGGAGAACTGTATCCGCACCGGGGTGAGCCAGGGCCGCTTTACGGAGGAACAGGCCCGGGAGGACCTCCAGGTGGCGCTGTGGTACTCCTTTGCCTGCAACAATGTGGATGAGTATGAGTACTATTACAAGGCGGCCCAATGGATGCCGGCCTCGGAGAAAAACGCGGGTGGCTGCGGGGTTTGGTATTACCGCTATGCCTGCGCGCTGGTCTATTGTAGCCGGCTGGAGGAGGCCCTTGCATACGCCGAGCGGGGGGTGGCGGAGGAGCCGGACTACCCCTGGGGCTGGCTTCAGCTGGGACGGCTGCGCAGCCATTTCGGGGACCGAGAGGGCTCTTTGGAGGCGGTGCGCCGGGGGCTGGCTCTGGTGCCGGGGGACCACGAGTTCCTCGCCCTGGAGGAGGACATCCGCCGGGGTAGGGACCTGGCCCAGATGGAGTTCCACTGGATCGACCCGGATAGCGACCTGGCCCTCCAGCGGGAGGAGAGCCCGGAGGTCGCCGACAAGCGCCGGGCCGTGGCCTGCATTCTCCGGGACGAGGAGAATCTGGCGGCCATCAAGCGGCTTCTCTGCCCCACGGAATGGGAGGCCGATGCCCCCTTCTGCACCTTAACCATCCCCTATGGCGCCGGGACCCTGCTGGGGCGGTTCTGCATGAATGAGGCGGCCCTCTCTAAGCTGCCGCTCTCCTGGGTCCGCGAGCTGGTGCGCCGCCTGCCGGAGCTGGAGCGGCGGGGGAGGGTATTCCTGTCCGCCCAGGCCGATGTGGACGCCAGCGGGGCGGAGCTGGAGTGGTTCTCTGTTGGCCAGGAGCGGGACCTGCGCCTGTGCTACTGCCGGGATCGGGACCACCAGCTGGTGGCCTTTGACCCCGACTTTTCCCTGAGTAAGGCGGGCCAGCCAGCGCTCAGCCGGGCTGAGGGAGGCACCTTCCTGGCCTTTGTCCTGCTGGAGGAGCCAGTGTGGGACGCCGACCGATTCCGCCGGGATCTTCGGGACCAGTGGGGCATTCCCTGCATGACGGAGGAGCGGGAGGACGAGGAGGGTGGCAGCACGCTGATCTTCGGGGTGGACGGCATGACGGCGGCGGTGGGCCTGCTCCCCACGCCGATCCCCCACGGGGAGGCGGTGGAACGGGCCAAGTGCAATTACCTGTGGGAGGAGGCGGTAGAGGCTGCCGGTGCCCACAGAGGCCATATCGTGGTCACTGTGCTGGCGGAGGAAGAAGAAATCCGAAACGCCGCCATATTACAGGTGAAGCTGGTGTGCTCTGCCTGCCGACAGCAGGGCGTGCTAGGGATCTATGCCAACGGGACGGTCTATGACCCGGATTTTTACCTGGGGTACGGTGGTCTGCTCCGGGAGGATGAGCTGCCCCTGCCCGACTTGGTCTGGGTGGGACTTTATCGGGATGAGGAGGGACTCAACGCCTATACGGATGGCCTGAGCGCCTTTGGAAAGGATGAGATCGAAGTGCTCTCCAGCAAAGCACAGCCCGGAGAGCTACGAAGCTTCCTCTACGATGTGGCGGATTACGTGATTGAGCAGGACGCCGTCCTCTTTGACGGGGAGACCATCGGCACCAGTGAGGATGAGAAACTCCCCATCACCCGCAGCGCCGGAGTCTGGCACGAAGGGATGACATTGAAGATCCAATATCATGGGGAACATGAAGCGGACTAAGATGCAGACAGAAACAAATCCCCGCCGACACAGAAAGTCGGCGGGGATTTGCTTCTGTCACCTGGATGCTGTCAGGCGTAAGTGTCAATATAGGCGCCCTTGGCCGGAGCCGGCTGCTGTGCCAACATCTCCAGCATGGACTGAGCGGCCAGCTCCTGGGTATCCATGGCCTTTTTGCTCACGGCGATGGAATAGCTCTCCTGGAACTGAGCGGCGAAAAGACTGGTGGCGGTGGCGGCAATGCCTTGCATCAGGTCCATAAAAATATCTCCTTTCAGATGGTGTGATCCGGGTCCTCTCCGGCAGACGGCTGAGGCTGGTCCAGGGAAAGGGCGGAGAACAGGGCCTCCATGGTCTGAGTAGAGAGGCTTTGTGCGGCGTCCTGATTGGCGGAGACGGCTTGTTGCAGTTCACTGCGCAGAATGAGCACATCCTTGGGGGCGTCGATGCCGATGCTGACGGTACCATTGGCCTCCGTCTCCAAGATGGTGATGCGAATCTGGTCTCCCACTAGAAAACTCTCGCCCGCTTTTCGGCGCAGGATCAGCATGAGGAAGCGCCTCCTCTGTGGGAGAAGTCGCCCAGTCGATGGCGCATGTGATAGGGACTGCCCTCCAGAATCACCTGAACGGCGGTGCGGTCCTTAAGCTGGATCACAATGGGACAGCGGAGGTTCACTGTGCTCTCACTGACAGGCTCCTTTACTACGCATAGCACATAGTAGCCTAGTTCACCGCTCTCCTCGACGCCGAGAAGCTGAAGCTCTTCGGGGGAGAGAACGGGGGAATAGTCCGGGTAGAGGGAGAAGGGGTCCATAACAACGAAAGCCAAAGCAGGGGTACTGACGCTCTGAAGACACAACAGGCTTCCATTGCTGCCCGCGAAAGGGAGCAACAGGAAACGGTGTTCCGACTCAAATCCGAAGAGTCCATTTGGAAAGGTGAGGAGATCCTCAGACTCGTACTCCACGGGGCCGAAATATTTGGTGTCGATCTGCAAAAGGCTTCCTCCTCTTATGCCTTCACGTCCACCGGCTCATAGTCGGGATCGGAAGAAGGCGGCACATACAGGGGACCGCCCACATATTTGATGATGACGTCCGGGCGCTGAGTCATGGTGAACTCGATGTCACCGGGGACAAAGGTGAAATTCATCTGCTCCATGCGCCAGTCGAAGTTGAGTTTGTCCATCTGGTAATGGATACTCATCTCGCCGCCGGTCCAGGAGAGGTCGGCACCGGTGGTGGGGAGAAACTGAATGTTCAGGTCCACCATGGGCTTCTGGACGGCGTCCCGGGCCATCTGGGGGATCACGGTGCCGTCCACGGTGGATTCCATCATCATACGACCCTGCCGTGCCAGGACAGCAGTGGCCTCATATGCGGCCTGTACGCCCTTCTGGGCGCTCTGCTGGATGCTCCGGGCAGTAGTGGGCACAACAGAATTGCGGGCTTCAAAGGTGTCGATATTCACCTTGATGGGATTACTGCGAATTTGCAGTCCACCCTTATCCCGCGAGATCTCCATCTGAGCGGTGCCCTTGGCATACTCGAACCGGGCGTTGGTGACTTTCATTTGGATTTCGATGGGGACGGTCTGGATTTCGATCAACGGATACATGACTAAAGCGCTCCTTTCTCTGCATCCGTAGAAAAGCGGATTTTTTATTTCAAGTAGTCCATCAGGGACTGAGGAATCACGTTGACACCCACCTGGAGAGCAGCGCTATAACAGGTCTGGGCCCACACCAGTTCGGTAATGGCGTCGACTGGGTCTACCTGTTCAATGCTGTTGAGTTCCTCGTTCAGGGCGTCGAAGTTGGACTTCAGCTGAGTGCCGTTGGTGTTCAGGAACTTGGATTCGGCGTCCAGCTCGGAGTGCTTGTCGATCATAGCGTCCTTAGAGGCCTGAAACTTGCCGACGAGGCGGGTGGCGTCCTCCAGGGTGCCGTTGTTCCAGGTCTTGGTGTCCGGGTCGTAGCCGTCGAACACATCGGCCAGCTTGAGCATCAGAGAGGCCATGTTTTTGGGGTCGCCGTCCTTGTCCACACCGTAGCCCATGATGTCGATACCGGAGATGGCGGCGTCAAAAGCGGAGGAGTCGATGACCTCTCCCGTGTCGTTGTCCTGCTCGAAGCCCAGGCCGATATCCACGTAGAGGTGGTCGTCCTCGGCCCATTTTTGCAGCATTTCAGCGTTGGTATAATTATTCGGGCCGCCCGGCTTCATTACAGGCTTGCCATCCGGACCGGTATAGTCCTGCTTCAGCGTGGCGGGATTGTCGATCTGGATCCCGCGGTAGGTAATGAAGCCATCTTTATCAATGGCGAAGGGGGCCTCCTTGTTGTCGGAGCCGGCGAAGATGTAGTCTTCGTCATACTGGGCGTTCATGCTCTGTACAATAGCCCTAGCGCCGGAGCGGAGGACCTTGGCCTGGGTATCGAGGTTATCGAGGTTGGTGCCGTTGAGACCCTCCAGGGCGGGCACATCACCCAGCTTGTTGGAGAGGTCATCCAGAATGCCCTTGATGTTGCTCCAGGCGGACTCGTACTTGCTGAGAACGGTCTTGTTGTTGGAGTACTGTGCGTTGACAGAATTGAGGGAACTGTGGATCTTAAAGGCCCGGGTGGCGGCGGCAGGGGCCGAGGCATAGGTGCTGAAGTTGCGCCCCGTCATGACCTTCGTCATGGCGTTGTTAAGGCTATTGGTGTTCTTGGATAGATTATAGCGGTAATTGAACAGGGAACCGTTCGTCGTGATCCGTACCATAGGTGCATCTCCTTCTGCGCAAAGAAATTACATGGCCAGCAGGGAGTCCAGCGCGTCGTTCAGTGTCGTCATAAGACGGCAGGCAGCGGTATAGGCCTTCTGATAGACCATCAGGTTGGCGGCCTCATCGTTGAGGTCCACACCGGAGACGCTGTCACGGTCGGTGTAGGCCTCGTTAGAGGTAATCACATAGTTGTTGTAGACGTCGTTGACGGTCATCTGGTCCTCGGCAAGGGTGGACTCGATGCGCAGCAGCATCTCCTCAAAGGTGCCCTCATAGGGGGAGTTCGCCCCTACCGCACCAGTGGCCACGTTGCCCGGATTGAAGGTCTGCTTCTTGCTGAAGAGGTTCAGGAAGGAGGCCAGGTTGGAGGTGTCGCCGCTGGAGGCGTTGGGGTCCCGGGAGGCGATCATGGAGACGTCGCCGTTGGCCCACGCCTTGGAAACCGAGATGTTAGCGGCCGTGATGATGCAGCGGTCATCCGTTGGATCGTTTGGAGTGCCATTGACATCCATGGCGTCGTTGTTGTTGCTGCTGGTGCTGAAGAGGTTACCTGCCCCTGGAATCTTCACGCCATCCACATTGTTCAGCGCGTTCATCTGCTTGGCGAACTCCTGGGCCAGGCTGTCCAGCGCCTTCTGGTAGTAGGGGATACCGCGCTTGATAGCGGCGTCGGGGTCCTTGGCCACATCGGCGTCGGTGGCGTACTCGCCCTTCTCCGTCAGAATCTCCCGCAGGGACTGGATGGAGCCGTAAAGGTCGTTGTCGCTCAGATCGATTCCGAAATCTGTATTGGATTTTTTCTCACCATCTGTGTCGGTAAGGGGGCCAAGGACGATGGAATAATTATTGTTTTCCTTTACGGCTGCATCTTTCGGATTAGACACTGGTTTTCCACCCTTATCTAAATAAGGAAAGTTATCGCCGGTCATATCTTTCGTAGGGTCAAATTTATCATTGCGGGAGAGCAGTGTTTGGCTTAATTGAGCTGCGTATTCACCCTCGACCAAGACGTGTTGTTGGGCGGGATCATCGTTGGACAGAGAAACAGTGAGCTTCTCCACCATAAGGCCGGCGCCCACATCCTCTGTGGTGTACTTGACGTCGATCTTCATGAAGCCGCTCAACTCGTCCAGCAGATTGTTGCGCTGGTCCCGCAGCTCCAGGGCGTCGTCACCCCGGATGTCGGCGTTGCGGATGGACACGTTCAACTCCTGGATACTGGAGAGGATGGTATTGACCCGGGAGACATCCTGTTTCAGATGGGTCTCATAGGTGCCCTTGAGGTCGGAAAGGTCGGTGGCGGCCTTGTTGAAGAGGCGGCACAGGGCCTTGGAGGAGGAGTAGATCAGCCGGTCATATCCGTCAATGCCGTTGGTAACGGCCTGGCTGATGAGGTCCCGCAGGTCGTTGAGCTGGTTGAGGATGACGCCGTCATCCTGCTCACCGTCGCCCTTGCCCACCTCATCAAGGATGGAGGCGATGTCCTTCAGACCGCTGAGCATCTGCCCGTAGGAGCCCACGTTGGACTGGGCGCCGCGGTAGAGCAGATCCAGGCCGGGGTCTCGAAGCTGGCTGACGCCGGTGGTGAGGACGCCCTGGCCCACCCGGGTGTTGTACTGGGAAAAGTACTTGTCCGATGCAGTGGTGACCAGGCTCACCTGGTCCAGCCGCTGGCGGGTGTAGCCGGGGGTGTTGATATTGGTAATGTTGTTACCTGTCACATCCAGGCCCTTCTGGGCGGCATAAATTCCCAGACGGGCGGTGCTGAAACAACCGAATGTACTGCTCATGGCGGTCCTCCTTATGCTCTGAAGTCGGTGCCCAGCCCTCTGCGCGGATGGCTGGAGGGAGTTTGATAAGCGTTATCGCCCTCCTCGGGGAGGAGGCCACGGCGCTCCAGCTCCCCGTTGACGGCGCGGAGATCTTTTTCAATCACGGTGCGGGCGGCCTCCTGGGCGCTGCACAGGAGCCGGTACTGTTTCCGGACCCCCTCGGTGGCCTGGGCCACCGCCCCGCGCTGCTCTGGGGGACAATGCCGGTCCAGCTCCAGCAGAGAGACGCCGGACAGACCGAGAGCCTGGAGCAGCTTCTCGCGCTTCTGCTCCAGGCCACGCAGAGATAGAGAGATAGCATGCTCCTGCTTCATGCAGTCATTGAGGACGTCCAGGTCGTGGGCGCGCACCGCGTCGATTTTCTGTGGCTGCAGCTGGGTGAGACGATCCAGTTCCTGCTGGAGCTCTGAGAGAAAATGCAGTAGGTTCTCTGTGTTCATCGATTAACCCTCCAGGGGGGCCGCCATAAGCATACGGGATGCAATGGCGCCGGCGTCCGGACGGTAAGAGCCCTCACGGATCTGCTGACGCAGGGAGGAGAGTTCGTGGTTGGTGGGGCGAATGCGGATTTTCTGAGAAATCTGGGCTGTTAACTGGCGCACACGCCCTTCATTGCCCTCTGCTGGACGAACACATTGGAATTCATCATACAACTGTTCTGCCTTGACAGGTGCGGAGGTGGATGAGGTGGGTATGGTCATATTCACATTCATAGTATTATAAGGTGAGATCCCGGTAAAAGGGGAGACTCGGGTGGGTTTGATGCCAGAAATCATCCTGCATCCTCCTTTGACACACTGAAACGACCGCAGCGGAAAGACGCGAGCTTAAGTGGGCGCCGGTCACGAAACTGCGCCCGAGAGCGCAGCGGAAGCGGTAAAGCGTTTACTTTACATATCGTCCCTACTTTCAAAAGAATAAGTGCAGACAGGGTCAAGAGCAAAAATTCTTTGGTAAAAAATTAAAACTGGTGCCCATTAACTTTTAGCATGGCCGGTCGATAATCCTATCAGAAGCCCATCAGTTTATCTTGAAAATCAAAGGAGATTATATCCATGCGCTATGAATTGACAGAAGAACTGATTACCGGGAATACTTTGATCGACTCTGAGCACAAGCAGCTGTTTGAAGCCATTAACGCGCTGCTGGACGCATGCGCGAACGGAAAAGGCCGGGATCAGATTATGAAAACGGTGGATTTCCTGAACAGCTATGTGGGTCGGCACTTTTCCGATGAGGAGAAGCTGCAGGTGAGCAGCAATTACCCCGGCTATCCCTCTCATAAGACCTTCCACGACGGCTACAAGCGTCAGCTCCAGCAGACTACCCAGGAGCTTTTAACAGAAGGCGCCACGGTAAAGGGGCTGGGTAAGCTTAACCAGGTGGCGGGTGTGCTTGTTTCCCACATCCGGACCGAAGACCGCAAACTGGCCAAACATCTGAAAACAAATTAAATCCCTCTTCTAAACGCCCAATACAGGGCACCGGCTGGAATGGGAAGGTCTTAGCGCAACCATACCGTTGCAAATGCCAGAAGGACCCATCCGGCGGTCGCAATGGGGGGAACAGAAACATGGAGCAAGAATCGAATATGGAGGACATCCTGTCCGCTTACCGAAGCATTTTAAGGTTCATGAGCGAGAGCACGGATGACTATTTTTTCCTGTTAGATAACACAACGGGGAATCTCTATCTTCCAGAGTCCATGCGTGACAACTACGAAATCATGCAGGCTGGGGCCGATTACTGCAGCCCAGAAGACTGGTACGCCATCACCTATCCCAAAGATCTCCCCACCCTGATGGAAAGTGTACACATGCTCCAGAGCGGTGAGAAAGATTTTCACGATATGGAGTATCGGGTGGTCAACCGCAGAGGAGAGATCGTTTGGATCAGCTGCCGCGGCAAGGTACAGATGGATCAGAACGGTGTGCGCAGATGGATGATCGGTCGGATATCGGACACGGTGGTCAGGAACAAGACAGACCGCCTGACCGGTGCCTTCAGCATGGAAGTGATGAAGGAAGAAATCGCCGAGATTCTGAAGGAGGAGCAGGATGGATACTTTCTCCTTCTGGACGTGGATGATCAGAAGGCCATCAATCTGAAGAATGGACAGGATTCTGGAGACGAGATACTCAAACAGGTGGCGGAGTCCCTGGAGATCGTTACTGGCGGTATCCAGAAGATCTACCGGATGAATGGAGATTGCTTTGCAGTAAACCTTCCCGGAAAGAGTACCCAGCAGGTAACCGATATTTTCCAACAGCTGCAGTCCCGCCTGGAGGGAATGTGTACGCTTTCAGGCGGATGTGTGCCCTTTCGAACCTACAAGGTGCCGGATGCGGGGACCATTTTTCAGTATGCGGAAAACTCCCTGAGCTATGCCAAATCCCACGGAAAAAATAGCCTGCGCTTTTTTTCGGCGGAGGACTATGAGAAAGATCTGGCCGCGCTAGAGCTAAAAGAGGATCTGCAGAAGAGTGTTCGGGAAGGATTTCGAGGTTTTTCCCTGTGCTACCAACCGCAGGTCCTCTCTCATAGCTACCGCCTTCACGGCGCCGAGGCCCTGCTGCGGTATACGTCTCCAAGACGCGGAAGCGTGAGTCCGACAGAGTTTGTGCCCCTGCTGGAGGAGAGCAAACTTATCTGCTCTGTGGGAATGTGGGTGCTGGAGACCGCGCTGGAACAGTGCCGGAAATGGCGGGAGCACATCCCCGAATTCTGTGTCAGTGTGAATATGTCATACACTCAGCTATGCGAGCCTGACATCACGGACAAGGTGCTGGATGCGCTCAAGCGCAGCGGTTTGCCTGGCAGCGCACTGACGGTGGAGATCACCGAGGGCGTGCAGCTTCTGAATTATTCCAATCTCAATGAGATCTTCCGGCGCTGGAATCAGTTTGGGATCACGGTATCCATTGACGATTTCGGTACCGGGTATTCCAGCCTGGGCTGGCTCAAGGAAATGGAGATCGATGAAATCAAGATCGACCGCTGTTTTGTGAGCAATATTCAGAGCAGCGCCTACAATTTTCGCTTGCTGGGCAATATGATTGAACTGGCGGAGAGCAGCCAGATCCGTGTGTGCTGCGAAGGCGTGGAGACTATCGAGGAGTTGGCCGTACTGGAGGAGCTTCGGCCCGGCCTACTGCAGGGATTCCTTTTTTCCAAACCGTGTCAGCCCTGTCAATTTGAGAAGACCTACATTGAAACAGAAAGTCCGGATTTCCGAGATCGGGAGCAGCGGGAGCAAGCCTACCGCCAGTCGGTGCGCAGCTACGATATGCCCCATATCTCGGAATGGCCGGAAGAGGAGATTGTGCAGGCCATCATGGCGGCAGAGAACGACGTATTTTACGTCAGCGATCTGGAAACCTATGAGCTCTACTATCTCAATCCGGCAGGGCAGAAGCTAACGGGCTTGCGGGACTACCGGGGTAAAAAATGCTATAAGGCCTTCCAGGGCCGGGATGAGCCATGTCCTTTCTGTACCAATAAACACCTCAAGGCGGATGACTTCTATATCTGGGATCAGGTGAATGACTACTGTGGCCGCCATTTTGTACTCAAAGACAAGTTAATGACCTTCCGTGGCAAGCAGGTTCGCATGGAGGTGGCCCTGGATGTGACCAAGCATGAGATTGTCAGCCAGGGTCTCCAGGAACGGCTCAACTTTGCCAACAAGGTCGTGGAATACACTCAGATCCTTTCCGAGAACGCAGACTACGGCACGGCAGTGCGGCATGTGCTGGCTTCCCTCGGAGAATTTTATCAGGCGGATCGAGCCTATCTTTTTGAACCGGACTTAAAGGCCCCAGACAGCTGGAGCAATACATATGAGTGGTGCCGTTCTGACGTGACACCACAGATGCAGAATCTACAAGAAGTACCGCCTGAGGCGCTGGATCGGTGGGTGGAGCTCTTTAAGCAGGATAAATCGGTTATCATCTTCAATATGGATACCATTCAAAAGATCAATCCTCTTGAATGGGAGCTGCTGGAGGGGCAGGATATCAACCGACTGATCGCAGTACCGGTACGGATCAATGATACACTCGTCGGTTTCATCGGCATCGATAATCCCCGTTACTCCATCCATGATGATGCGCAGGCACGGGTTCTGTCTTACTTTCTGATGGACCGCATCCGTCAGGAGCGGAATGTGCAGCGCTTTCAGGAACTGCTGGGCGCCGGCTATCGCAATGTACTGGATAGGTTGAAAGTTGGCTTGTGGATCATTCGGATGGACCCGACCAGTCAGCGATGTGAGATGCTGGCGGACGAAAACATGCGCCGGGTCATGGGATTGACTGAGGCGTTGACGCCGGATGAATGTTATCGCTTCTGGTATGAGCGGGTCAATGACGGCTACTATGACTATGTGAATCAGGCCATTCGCAACGCGGTGGAGAGTCGGCGCACGGTACAGTTGGAGTACACCTGGAAGCACCCCGTGTTTGGTGAAATCCTGGTCCAGGGCACCGGCATCCGGAGCGAGGACCAGGATGGGTGGATCTGTCTGGCAGGGTGTCATCGAATCATTAGCGAGACGGACCGGCCCAGGGTATTGGAGGAGACGCGTACCCGGGATGTATTTGAGTACAATGAGCAGAGCAGGAACATCTTTTTCCACACTGACCGCACACTGCTGGCAGGCCGCGAGAGGCGGGAAGGAGACTTTCCTCAGTGCTGGATCGAGAAGGGGATTGTTCATCCCCATTTCATCAAGACCTTCCGGAGGGCATTCTCTGGTGTGAGTATGAAATACGATCTGACTTTACCGGCGATTCTGCTTTTGAGCAAGTCCGGGTCCTACGAGTGGTTTAAGTTCACGCGACGACATTTGGGCCAGGGTCAGCAGGATCTGAACACGGTGATGGTAGAGGTAGAACCCACAGGAGCAGAACGGGTACAGGAGCTAGAATCCATGCGGAAAAGCTGTTTCTACCAGGCACTGCTGTCGGAGGCAATTGCCTATGCGGAGGTGGATCTGGAGAGCGGACAGACCAAGTCTTTGGGCGGCCTTTGGAAAGAGTATGATGAGGATTACAGGCTTGGGTCGGAGCATTTTATCGATGTGCTGGGAGACCAGTTGGCCAATCACCTTCCGGCAGAGGAGATTACCGAGTTCCGGAAATTCTGCAGCCGCGAGGGTTGGGACAAGATGCCGGAGTGGGGCGGGCTGAGCCGGCGGTTCAGTTACCAGCGGCCGGTGGGGAATGTTCTCTGCTGGGTAGAGCTGGTGGTCCACGTGTTCCGGGAGAAGATGACTCGGAATGTCTATGCGCTGCTCTATCTGAAAGATATCAATGCAGAGAAGCAGCGAGCCATCGCCCAGGACAAGGCGGCAAGTCTGGACCCTCTGACCGGTGTCTATAACAGGACTGCTTTTGAGCGGAAAGTGACGCAGTGTGTCAGAGAGGCTGAGCGTGATCTGTGCGGTGTCCTGATGCTGCTCGACATCGACGACTTTAAAAGCATCAACGACAATAATGGACATCTGGTAGGGGATCAGGCGCTCCAGGAGGTTGCTCAGCTCCTGCGGGCGACATTCCGGCAAAAGGACATCATCGGCAGGCTGGGTGGAGACGAATTCCTGGTCTATATTGATGACTACCTGGAACGGGATCGCCTTTTCCCACGGCTGGGTGCTCTGCTGACCCAATTGGATGCAGTTTCAGAGTTTCCGCTGGCCAGCAGTATAGGAGTTACCTTCGTACGGCGGTACGGGTTTGACTATACCCGCAGCCTGGGTGAGGCGGACAAAGCACTCTATTATGGCAAGCAGACCGGAAAACATCAATTCTTTTTCTACGAAGATCTACCAGCGGACTGAAAATCGAGAGAAGGTCCGCTGACTGCACGAATCTAAGAATAAAGGAGAATTCACCATGTTTAACAAGATGAAATTGAAACCGTACCTGCTGACTGTCTTTTTAGCATTGATCGTACTGACTGGCATCATTGCTCTGGCCGGAATTCTGGGACTGCTCAGAGTCCAGTGGAATACCGATTTACTCGTCAACAAGATCTTGGCCGCTGACAGCGCCGTCAAAGAGTGTCGGATTTCGGCCAACGTCGCCGCCCGTGATCTGCGGGAGATGGTGCTCTCCGAGAACACCCAGGATATCTCGAAGTTTGAGACCAGCATCAATGATGGTATCCAGAGCATCGAGGCTCAGATTCAGGTCTTCAAGGACGCCCACGGCACCGAGGACGGTCTGGCCCAGAAGTACGAGACCGCCTTCGAAGACTGGTTCAACGTTGCCAATGAGGTCATGGATGAGGCCAAGCGTGGCAGCTGGGAAGAGGCCAAGCAGACCATCGTCGATGAGTGCTCTCCCGCTTTGAGTGAGTTGGCCAGCATCGCTCAGGAGATCGACGCTGTTACCTCCCAGAGTCGGAGCACCCAGGAGAGCCACACCATGGACATGATCCGAGCATGCATAATCTTGCTGGTGGGCGTCTTTGTACTGGCCCTGGTGTTCGGTCTGCTGGTAGCTCTGAAGACCACACTTGCCATCACCGGTGCGGTAGGCAAGATTCGCTCTGCCGCTGAGGATCTGTCCAAGGGCGATCTGAAGGCCCGCGTGGATTACGAGGGCAAGAATGAGTTCGGTGAGCTGACCGAGCGGCTGAACTTCTCTTTCCAGGAATTGGACAAATACGTGGATGCCATCGACTATGAGATGACCGAGTTTACCAAGGGCAATTTCATCTGCGAATGTCCCATCCAGTTCCGGGGTGACTTTGCGCATATTCAGACCGCCATTGAGAACTTCCAGCAGAAGATAAGCGATACCCTTTCTGAGCTGGAGACCTCTTCCGCTCAGGTGAGCGCTGGCGCTGAGCAGGTGGCTGATGGCGCCCAGGCTCTGGCTCAGGGCGCCACCCAGCAGGCCAGCAGCGTGGAGGAACTCTCCACTTCCATTTCTGAGATCTCCAACCGTATTTCCGACACTGCCGATTTCTCTCAGAAGGCGGACCAGATGGGCCAGGAGGCCCGGGAGATCGTGGAGAAGGGCAAGGAGGAGATGCGCCAGCTCCTGGCCTCCATCCAGGACATTGCCGAGGCTTCCAACAACATTCAGAGCATCATCAAGGTCATCGACGACATTGCCTTCCAGACCAACATCCTGGCCCTGAACGCCGCCGTAGAGGCCGCCCGGGCAGGCAACGCCGGCAAGGGCTTTGCCGTGGTGGCCGATGAGGTCCGCAGTCTGGCCCAGAAGTCGGCCGACGCCGCCAAGGAGACCACCGGTCTCATCAAGAACTCCCTCCAGCATGTCTCCCACGGTGAGGAGATCGCCCACCGCACCGACGCCGCCTTTAACGATGTGGCTGACGCCGCC
This sequence comes from Intestinimonas sp. HCP28S3_D6, assembly GCF_052065695.1. NCBI lineage: Bacteria > Bacillati > Bacillota > Clostridia > Eubacteriales > Intestinimonas > Intestinimonas sp. HCP28S3_D6. Next base: position 372 of record NZ_JBQHTM010000052.1, on the reverse strand, counting down.
CAGAATATCCTGGGTATGATCGAGAAGATCGCCCAGGCCTCCCATGAGCAGGCCGAATCCATCTCCCAGATCTCCGTGGGCATCGACCAGATCTCCGCGGTGGTCCAGACCAACTCCGCCACCTCTGAGGAGAGCGCTGCCGCCAGCGAGGAGCTCAGCGGCCAGGCCGGCGTGATGAAGAGCCTGCTGGAGCAGTTCAAGACCTCTCCGGCCCAGAACTTCACTCCCACCACCGACGCCGAGAGCGGCAGAGAATATTCCGCCGTTGGAGCGGGCGCCGACAAGTATTGATCCCCGGCCGATCCGGGAAGCGGGGGGGGGGGGGGGGGGGGGGGGGGGGGGGGGGGGGGGGGGGGGGGGGGGGGGGGGGTG
>NZ_JBQHTM010000051.1:0-23048 GCF_052065695.1 Intestinimonas sp. HCP28S3_D6 | reverse complement strand
AGTGATTGCCCTCCCTTGGAAGAAGTTGTGTGCAAACTTCATTCTACCATGTGGGGAAAATCACTATGGATTTTTTCTTAGGTGTCCAACTTCATTTTACAATCGACCTTTTTAAAATTTTCTATTATTGAGCTATTTTGTGTTAACATAATAGGAAATTCTTTTTGACTCTCCCACCTTTTTCCCTTCCTTTTCTTTTCATGCGTACAATTTTATAATAATTGTTGCATTTCTCTTGTAAATAAAATACAAAAATGATAGGATCAGTACTGCCGATCCGGTATCCTTTTTTCACGGAGAGTCAATCACATCCGCCGGCGCTGCCCGGCCGGAAGGAGGAGAGATGATGGCGCCAAAATATCAAATGGTAGCAGATGCACTGCGCAGCGGTATCCTGGAGGGCGCCTATGAGAAGCGTAGGCTTCTGCCCACGGAGCATGCCCTTTGTCAGCAATTTCAGGTGAGCCGCCAAACGGTACGGCAGGCACTCTCTCTCCTGGCCTCCGAGGGGTTGATTGACCGCCGTCAGGGGAGCGGCTCTCATGTGCTTGAACACGCTTCGTCTGCGGCTGCCCCTCACCGATCCATTGCTATCGTCACCACCTATATCAGCGACTACATCTTCCCTAGCATACTCCGTGAGGTTGAGGCAGTCTTGGCCGCCAACAACAGCGCCCCACTCCTTTTTGCCACCCAGAACCAGGTGGCCAATGAACGCAAGGTCCTCCAGACCTTGCTGGATCTGGAGCCTCTGGACGGCGTACTGGTGGAGGGTACCAAGACCGGCCTGCCCAACCCCAATTTGGACCTCTATGAACAGCTGATGCAGCGCAATATCCCGCTGGTGTTTATGAATGGCTACTATCGTCAGCTCAAAGGTCCTTTGGCTGTGCTGGATGACAACTATACCGGGGGGCGGATGCTGGTGGACTACCTTTATAAAAAGGGACACCGGGACATCGCCGGTATTTTTAAGGGGGACGATATCCAGGGGCCGCAGCGCTACTCCGGCTATATCGAGGCTCTTCGGGATCTGAACCTGCCCATGGACGACCGCCGCATCTTCTGGTACAACACCGAACAGAAGGAATCTCTCCTCTCCGGTGTTCATCTGGCCCCCCTTATGCATAGCATGGAGGGCTGCACCGCTGTGGTCTGCTACAACGACGAAATCGCCAGCCGCCTGGTGACCTACCTCATCAAGCAGGGCGTCCGTGTCCCCCAGGACCTGGCTGTGGTCAGTTTCGACAACAGTCAATACAGTGAATTGGCCCATCCACGTATCACCTCCCTCTCTCACGGCATCGAGAATGTGGGCAGCACAGCTGCCCAACTCCTCATTCGCCTTCTTCAGGGAGAATCTTGCCAGTCTCAGCTGGTCTCCTGGGTGCTGATGGAAAAGGAGAGCAGTTGACAGCTTCCAAATCCAGTATTCAGATATGACAAACGCCTGTGCCGGGTGGGTAACGTCCAGTTTGACTGGTCAGGGAGATATTTTGCATGAACCACCATGAATTCTGGACCTGGGACACTGTGATCTGTATGATCATGGCCATCCTCACCGAATATTTCCGCAAATGGCTCAATTGAACCAGAGGTTCTATTTCGCCTAAAGGCATTCATCAGTAAAAACCGCCCTTCCCACAGATGGGAAGGGCGGTTTTCTCACTTTATTATAGTCCGTTGGTCAAGCTGCCGGTACATAGGGTTCTTCGCTCGTTTCCGGCGAATTGACAGGCCCCGGTGTTGTTTCCGGAGTCTCGGTGATCGGCGGGGTCACCGTCTCGCTGGGAGTCGGCGTCTGCTGCCCGGAGGAACCATTCACATTCTCCGGCCAGGTGGACTCGTCAAAGGGATTAAACTTATTATAGTCCTCCAGCCGGTCATAATCCTCCGGCCCCGGCCAGGTAGTGGGGTCGGTGGGATCAATCTCCGGCTTCTCCGTGGGCTCCGGTGCCTGGGCAGTGGTGTGGACGTCGCAGTAAGCGGCATCACCCAATGCGTTGATGTGTCCCGTGGTAAACTGGTTGTCCCGCACCGACACGGCAGCGGCGGCACCCTCGCGGGTGATGTCCAGGATGCTCACCGTCCGGCGGCTCTCCGCAGGACAATACTCCCCAGCCAGGTGATACATACCATTGGGATTTCCGTCTGCATCCCGGAAGGGGGAATCCAGACAGATTTCCACGTCTTTGTGGATATCACAGACAGTGGTGGGCTCATCCCCTTTGACGAAGGTCATGGAGATGATGCGCGCCCCCTCACCTACACGAGCATCGTGGTAGCAGGCCTCATTGGGCAGCAGGCCACTGTCGGCACACACCTTGACGGTGACAGTACCAGCAGAGGGAGTTGGGAAGCTCTTATCCTCCAGGCCCTCATGGATGGAGCTCATAACCTTCTTCCAGGTGACGGCCGACTGCTGTTGGAGACCGGAGGTCATGCGCTCGGGCTGGTCATAGCCACTCCACACGGCGGCGGTGTAATAGGCACTGTAACCCACGAAATAGAGGTCACGGCGGGAGGTGGTGGTACCCGTCTTACCGGCGATGGTCATGCCGTCAAAGCGGGCGGAGGTACCGGTGCCGTTCCGGATGACGTTCTGGAGCATGGTGTTGATATACCAGGCGGTGGAGTCCTTCATGGCGGTGTGGTACTCCGCCTGATTGTCCAGCAGAACGGTCACCTCACCGGTGTCAGGGTCCACCCGCTCTACCTTGGTATAGGTCCGGGGCTCGATATACAGCCCGCCACGGGGGAAGGTAGAGTAGGCCGCCGCCATCTCCAGGGTGGTGACGCCGTCGGTGAGACCGCCCAGAGCCATCTGGGCCAAACCGATGTCGGAGTAAACAGTACCGTTTCGCTCCTCCTGGACCACCAAGTGGTCGGTGCTGAAGCCCAGGTTCTTCACCAGGAAGTCATAGGACACCTGAGGGCTGGTGTACTGGCCCAGGATCTTGACGGCCAGGGTATTCACCGAATTCTGAAGTCCAGTATACACATTGGTGAGGCCCCGATACTGGCCGTAGGAGTTCACCGGCCAGGGGGAACCACCATCTCCGTCAAAGCTATAGGGGGAGTCATCGATGACGGTGGCGGGGGTAATGACGCCCAGATCCAAGGCGGGGGCATATACCGCTAGAGGCTTGATGGCTGAACCGGGCTGGCGCAAGGACTGCGTGGCACGGTTCGTGAGCAGGCTGGCTGTCTTCTCGCCCACACCGCCGGCCAGGGCCACCACGTTGCCGGTCTCGTTGTCGATGATTGTGATGCCCGACTGTAGCTGCTGCCCAGAGGAGGAGGCGCCGCTGAAGTTACTCAGGTCCTCGTACACCGCGTCCACCTTGGCCTGGATGGCCGGGTCCTGGGTGCAGTAGATGGATAGGCCGCCGTTGTAGACCATCTGGCTGGCCAGCTGATCGGAGAGGTCATAGGTCTCCTTCAGGTCGGCAATGACGTCCCGGATGAGCTGATCCTCAAAGTAGGAATAGGCGGTGGTGGAGGTGGTACCCTGACCACGGCCCACAAAGACCAACTCTTCGGCTACGGCGGCGTCATGCTCTGCCTGGGTGATATAACCCTGCTCCAGCATCTCATTGAGAATGATCTCCTGGCGCTGCTTATTCTGTCCCTTGGTGTAGTCGGAGATATAGGGGTCATACCGGGAGGGGTTGTTGGTGATACCGATGAGGCTGGCGCACTCGGCCAGGTCCAGCTCAGACACCGGCTTGCCGAAGTAGGCCAGGGAGGCGGTGCCCACGCCGTAGAAGTTCTCTCCCAAATAGATGTAGTTGAGGTACATCTCCAGGATCTCTTCCTTGCTGTAGTTGCGCTCGAACTCCAGGGCGCGGAAGATCTCCAGGATCTTACGCTTAACGGTAACATCATCGTTCTGGGTCATGTTCTTGATGAGCTGCTGGGTGATGGTGGAACCGCCGTAGGTATCCTTCATCCCTAAAAACATATTGAGGAAAGCTCCGCCGGTCCGACGCCAGTCTACACCGTGGTGGGTCCAGAACCGCTGATCCTCAATCGCCACCAGGGCATTGACCAGATTTTCCGGAATCTCCTCGTAGTCTACCTTCACCCGGTTCTCCTCCCCGTGAAGGGTACGCAGCTCCTTGGTCTCGCCGGTGGCGGAATCGGTATAGTAGATGGTGGAGGACAGGTTCATGGAGTAGGCGCTGGCATCCACGTAGTCCTGCGGAATGATGACGGTCTTGATATAGGTTGCGGCAAAACAGACCAGGATCGCGCCGGTGGTGCATCCGATGAGGAACAGTGTGCCGATCACTTTTAATATCGTCACGGCGACCGAACCGCCTCTGCTCTTCCGCCGGGGACGCCTGGGGGGCTCCCCGTTCTGGTTGGTAGTGCGTCTTGTCTCTGCCAAGTGAAATACCTCCGTTCCCGGCCCAAAGGCCGCACGGTCCCATATATACTCGTAACGTGCCTTTGACCGGTCCGTCTCTCCCTCCGGTCATAGTAAGGCTTTTATATTATAGTGGAAAAGCCTCTGTTTGTCTACCCTATCACTTCCCATTTATTCCATATTTATCCTCTAAACAAAATTTGGCTTGTCCGACTCTTGCATTTTTCCGGCGCACAGGGTACAATATGTGCAGAAACAAGAAGGGCGGTGCCAGCCACCATGAGTGACGAGTACGGCGGTAATTTTGTCAGCCTCACCGACGAGGACGGCAACGAGATCGAGCTGGAGCATCTGGATACCATTGAATACAACGGCGCGGTCTATATGGCCTTTTTCCCCGCAGAGGAGGCCGATGAAGAGGGCCAACCCCCGGAAGAAGATGAGGAGGCCGGGCTCATCATCCTGAAGGTCGTGGAGATCGACGGTGAGGAGCAGTTGGCCACTCTGGATGACGAAGAGGAGCTGGAGGCTGTCTACCAGCAGTTTATGGAAGCCCTTTTCGCAGAAGAAGAGGAATAAGGTTCTCCTGCTCGGTACGTGATGGTTTCTTTTTAAACCCACATCTCTGAAAAGGGACGCCCACCTCGTGCCGTGGCTTGCAGGCCTCCCGGCCTCCTTTGGGAGCGTTGGAAGTTGGAAGCAGTAAAGCGGTGCGGAGGCGACCCACCTGCCATCTTCGTGCAGGTTTGATCAGGGCCACACGGCCAGAGCGGGAGATCTTTTTTGCCGTTCCACCGTCCCAGCAAGGTGCTGGGACGGTTTTTTTATCCCCTCCCCGCCCGGTGCTCCAACCATGAACTTTCTGTAAAATACGCCTCCTCCCACCCGAATATAGGCAGATTGGGACTTGCAAGCCGTCCACGTTTCCTGTATAATGCAACATTGAGTCACCAAAGCACAGAAAAAGCACAATATTTGAGAGGACTGAGCAAGAGTAATGAGTGCTTCCCGTGAAAAGAAACAGCGCATCTCTGCTGCCGCCAACGGCCCTACCGAAAAGGAACGCCGTCAGGCGGAGACTGCCCGCAAGGAGCGGAGCAAGACCATCCTTTACACCGTGGTGGGCATTATCCTGGCCGTTCTGGTTATTGCCCTGCTGGTGTGGCACAGCGGCATCTTTACCAAGGGCAAGGTAGTTGCCACCGTCAACGGCAAGGACTACACTGTGGCCGAGATGGGTTACTACTACTATCCCACCGCCAACATGTATAGCCAGTATGGCCTGACCATGGATGACGAGACCCTGCGTCAGAGCGCTGTGGATTCTCTCCAGAAGTATGCCTCCCTGGCCGCTGCCGCTGAGGCTGAGGGCTTCACCCTCTCCGAGGAGGGCACCCAGAGCGTCGAGGACACCATCCAGCAGCTGAAGAGCTACGCCGCCCAGTACGGCACCTCCTTCAAGTCCTATATCCGCAATGTGTATGGTCCTTATATGACCGAGAGTCTTCTGCGCGAGTGCCTGACCCGGGATACCCTGGCTCAGGAGTACTACAATGCCCACGCCGATACCCTGACCTACACCGACGACGATCTCACCAACTATTATAATGAGCACGCCGCCGACCTGGACACCTTCACTTACTCCTCCGTGTTCATCGATGGCTCCGCCCCCTCCACCACCGATGCCGACGGCAATACCGTGGAGGCCAGCGACTCCGAGAAGGCCACCGCCATGGCTACCGCCAAGGCCACCGCCGATAAGCTGCTCCAGGACCTGGAGGACGGCGGTGACTTCGATACCCTGGCTGCCGCCGCCACCCAGTCCGACTCCGAGGACAGCGATGACGAGGCCACCAGCTACGAGACCACCGTGGTGGGCGCCAGCCTGGCCAACGGCTTCTCCTCCGGCAGCGAGGACTGTGTATCCTGGCTTACCAATGAAGGCCGTCAGGAGGGCGACCTCACCGTCATCGAAGTGGCCGACAGCGGCTACTGGGTCCTGCGCTTTACCAACCGCGCCCTGGACACTGAGAGTTACGGCTCCGCCGACGTGCGTCACATCCTGGTGAAGGCCGAGCTCACCCAGGAGGACGACCCGAGCACCGAGGACGTGGATGAGAGCACCGTCCCCACCCAGGAGGCTCTGGACGCCGCCAAGGCTAAGGCCCAGGAGATCCTGGACGAGTACAACGCCGGCGACAAGACCGCCGAGAGCTTCGGCGCCCTGGCCCAGCAGTATTCTGAGGATCCCGGCTCCGCCGAGAACGGCGGCCTCTACGAGGGCATCACCCCCTCCACCAACTTCCTGCCCGCCTTCATCGACTGGACCTTCGCCGACGGTCGTCAGCCCGGTGACACCGGCCTGGTGGAGAACGACCAGGAGGGTCAGTACGGCTGGCACGTCATGTACCTCCAGGACCACACCCTGACCTGGAAGTACACCGCCGAGAGTGCCCTCAAGAGCGACGCGCTCTCTGCTTGGACCACTGAGATCGAGGAGACCTACCCCGTCACCACCAACGACACCAACCTGGCTCTGCTGGGCTAAGACGTACACCATCCCCCGGAGACTCTCTCCGGGGGATTTTTTTCAAGGAGGTAACCAAATGGACGCACGTTTTCTCCGTACCCGCATGCTCCTGGGCGCCGACGCCATGGAGCGACTGGCCCAGGCACACGTGTGTGTGCTTGGGCTGGGCGGAGTGGGCAGCTGGTGCGCCGAGGCCATGGCCCGCTCCGGCGTAGGTGAGCTGACGCTTATGGACCAGGACACCGTAGACCTGAGCAACCTCAACCGCCAGGCCGAGGCCCTGGAGTCCACCCTGGGGTTGCCCAAGGCGGAGGCCATGGCCCAGCGGGTGCTGGCTGTCAACCCCGCCTGCCGGGTCCATCCCATCCAGGGCCGCTATGAGGCCGACACCCGTGAGACCTTTTTCTCCGCGAATTACGACTATATCGTGGATGCCATCGATCTGGTGAGCTGCAAGCTGGACCTCATCGAAACCGCACTGAACCGCAAGGTGCCCATCATCTCCGCCCTAGGCACCGGCAACAAGCTGGACGCCTCTCTGCTGCGGGTGTCCGACATCTCCAAAACCGAGGGCTGCCCCCTGGCCCGGGTGGTGCGGAAGGAACTGCGCAATCGGGGCATCCACCACCACAAGGTGGTGTGGTCACCGGAGCAGGCCCACAAGGCCGATCAGCCAGAGGCTCCCCCCCCTGGCCGCCGCAGCGTCCCCGCCAGCGTGGTATGGGTCCCCGCCTCCGCTGGGCTGATGTTGGCCGGCGAGGTGGTCATGGACCTGACCGGCGTGCGCTGAACAGGCATAAGACTTCATGCGCCCAGGGCGCACCACGAAAACAGGCGAAGGCTGGGGCGCATGAAGTTTTCGTGCATGTGGGCCGTCCTGGACCACGCGCTGTGATCTTATGGCCGTGCCGTTATAAGCGGCACATGGCCAATTTTTCTATGCTTTTGCATAGCAAAATCCCTCCCCTGGCAAACTAGTGCCAAGGGAGGGATTTTTATCAAACATGCAAAAAATTGGCTGCGCCCTGCGGTGGCCGGCGCCCTGGCCGGTGCAGTGAACGGCTTCTTCGGCGGTGGGGGCGGCATGGTGCTGGTGCCCCTACTGGCCGGGTGGTGCGGTCTGGGAGAGCGGAAGGCCTTCGCCACCTCGGTGGCCATCATCCTGCCCCTGTGCGTCCTCTCCTCAGGCATCTACCTCTTCCGGGGCGGACTGGACCTCACCGCCGCCCTCCCCTATTTGCTGGGCGGGCTGCTGGGGGGCTGGCTGGGGGGTAAGCTCTTCAAAAAACTGTCCATGGACTGGCTCCGGCGGGGCTTTGGCCTGCTCCTCCTCTACGGGGGCATCCGGTCCCTCTTCGCCCTGTGAGCTGGCTTACGGCCCTCCTGGCAGGCACCGCCACCGGAGTCCTCTCCGGCTTCGGCGTGGGGGGCGGCACCCTGCTTCTCCTCTACCTCACCGCCTTCGCCGGGGTGGAGCAGCATCTGGCCCAGGGCATCAACCTGGTCTACTTCGTGCCGGCGGCAGCGGCGGCCCTCCCCAATCACATCAAAAACGGCTATGTAGACCGGTCCGCCGCCCTCCCCGCCATCCTGTCCGGGTTGGCCACCGCCGGGCTGTGCGCCTGGGTCGCCTCCGGTCTGGACACAGGACTCCTCCGCCGCTGCTTCGGGGTCTTTCTACTGGTCGTCGGTCTCCGGGAGCTCTTTCGCAAAGGCCACCCTACCGCTCGGTGACCCGGGTGTACCGCCGCAGGGGGTAGTCCCCGTCGTGGGCATCCCCACAGGTGGTGCGGCTCATGTCTCCCGGCCCGGTGACCCGGACCACACCAGCTCTCAGGAGGGCCATGGCCAGCTCCTCCCGCTCCTCCGGAGCGCAGAGGAGCCCCGCCGTCTGGAGAACTCCCTTGTGCCGCCGCAGCATGGCGGGCAGATGTGCCCGGGGCAGGGCCTTCACCAGGGGATTGCCGAACTGGAGGGAGAGCTCCAGCTCCCCGTCCTCCCCGATGGTGAGGGAGCAGTCCTTCCCGCGTAAGACCTCCGGGCCCGGCCCGGTGATGGACTCCAGCTTCTGCTCGTACTGGGCCAGGGTCACCTGAGCCGCCGAGCCGTCGTCCAACGGCGCTCCTGCCGCCATGGCCCCCTCCAGCACCGGCAGGAACCGGCGGCAGAAGGCCCGGACCTCCTCCCGGTCCTCGATGTCAAGGAAGATCACCTGACAGGAGCTGCACAGCAGCTGCCGGGTGTCGGCGATGTGGGCGGCCAGGGCGGCCAAATCCTCCGGGGTCTCCCCTTTAGGCGTGACATAGGCGAAGCTGAGCTTGTGGCCCCACTCGATGAGGCGGCAGCCGGTGGGCGCCAGCCCCCGGACGGCGGAGACCGCCCCCTCCCCGCCCCACACCACGATGCCGTCGGCCAGCGCCGCCATCTTCTTCATGGCAGGCAAATCGTCGGAGGGGGTGTCGAAGACATAGAGGTAGTCGGCCAGCTCCGGGGCGGCCTGGGTGAGGGCGTGGAGCAGCAGCACCGAGAGTCCCCCATCGGCCTGTGGCAGCTTCAGGATATTCACGTTGCCGGTGAGGAGGCCCTCCACGGCGCTGTAAGCCGGCAGGCCGTCCACGTTGCCGGCGGCGATGTGGAACAGCACCCCCAGGGGCAAGACCTCCTTGGTGAGGGCAAGGCCGGAGTGGGGCGGCGTCACGGTTTTCGGCCCCGCCCAGTCCGGCCCCAGCTCCAGATTCAGCTTGAATTCCAGGCTGTCCCGGAGGAGCAGGTTGGCGGCGGCCGCCGCCTGGGCCAGAGTGAAGCGTTTATCCAGGCCCAGGGCGGCGATCATGCCGTCGAACTCCCCGCTGAGCACCCGCCGGGCCAGGCCGTCACAGGCGGCGATCACCGTCTCCGCGGTCGGCACCGGCCGCTGGAGTACCTCTGTTATAATCTCCTCCAGGCCGTCCAGGAGCTTGTTCTGCTCCTTTGTATCATGGATCTCTCCCCGGTACAGGATCACAGGCCCGCCCCCTTTCTCAGCTCGTCGGCGCCGGCGGCGCAGGTCTTGATGTCAGCCATACCCACCCGGCCGATGATCTCCAGCCAGGGGGATTTTACCCCGCAGGGGCAGGTATCCCCATCGTGGAGGATGCCCAGGTCGTCAGTCATGATGCTCAGGACGGGGACGGCGTTGAGCATGGGGGTGAGGAGATTCACCAGTCCCATGGTGCCGTTGGGCACCGGCTCCAGGGTGCGCACGTCCCGGATAATGACCCGACTGTATACCGGCACGTGAAAGTGGTGATACTTGCAATCGGCGTAGTAAATGGGGTGCTCTACCGCCCCAAAGGACTCGTAGACGTGCTCCTCCGGGATGGCGAACCGGTCCCAGGCCTTGGCATAGAAGGTCTCCTTGTCCACCTTCTCCCGGTAAAACTGCTTCCAGCCGCCCCCCAGGAAGATCTTGGAGTTCTTGGGCAGCGGATAGCGGAGGCCCCGCCGTTCCAGCTCCTCCATAAGGAAGTAGGTATAGGCGGGAAAGCCCATGAACCGGGTGGGGAAGCGGGACCTGCTGTACCTCTCCAGCGTCCGGATAAGGCCGTCGAAGTCCACCTGGTAGCCGCCATCCTTATATTTGAGGGCGTACTCCCGGTGGATGGCGGGGGTGATGTAGGTGTAGCCCGTGGCCGTCTTGGCCACGGCGGTCTGGTTGCTCTTGTGGGGCTGATAGCCCAAAATAAGGTAGTTGGTGGGCACCGGGGAGAGAAAATGGTGGTAGCGCAGGATGCGCCACACCATATGAAAGCCGCTCCACAGTCCCCCCAGCTCAAAACCGATGACGCTCTTCTTCCCTCTCGTCCCCGAGGAGGTGGCCTTGATGAGCATCCTGTTCTCCGGCACTGAGAGGAGCTTATGAGATTTGAAATATAAGGTGGGCAGCACCGGTAGGCGGGCCAGGTCCGCCGTGGTCCGCAGCATATCCGGCCGGAAGCCGAAGTGGTCCAAGATGGCCCGGTACTCCGGGCAGTGGGCATAGTGGAAGGCACAGTTGTCCCGCATGGCGGAGACGAAGAGCGCCTCCGTCCCCGCTGTGTCATAGGGGTCCTTCCAGGTGAAGAGCTTGATGCGATTTCCCATGTTCCTCCCCCCTCTTTTCCCATGGGGGAGAAGCCCCATGGGTACCCTTTTCTTCTTCACATCCTCGGGCGGAGTGAATCCGCCCTGCGGCAAGGGGCCGTTGGGCCGGCCCCTTGGACGTGCCTGACAGCACGCCCCGCTCCGCGGGGTCCCACCCTGGATGCCTCTCACCTGGTTTCAGCCCTGGGTCCGTTTCCGGGTCAGGTAGCCCTCCAGAATGAGGGTCGCCGCCACGGCGTCCACCGTCTTTTTGTGGTTCTTCATCTTCTTGCCGCTGGCGTGGAGGATGTCGTGGGCCTCGATGGTGGTCCGCCGCTCATCCCACAGCACCGGTGTGAGCCCGGTAACGGCCGCCACCTCACCGGCAAAATTCCGGTAGAGTTCCGCCCGGGGGCCTTCGGTACCGTCCATATTCCGGGGAAAGCCCATCACCAATTCCTCTACCTTATATTGTTCCACCAACTCGGCAAGGCGGGCACACACCTGCTCCCCCTTCCGGCTGTGGATGACCTCCGTATACCCCGCCAGCAATCCCGTGGGGTCTGAGATGGCCACGCCCGTGCGGGCGTCACCGTAGTCGATGGCCATGATACGCATGGTCCTCCCTCCTTTCCCCTCCACTATATCGGTCCCACGGAAGTCTTGTCAAGACTGTAAAAATATGCTTGACTTTCCCATTGACTTGTGATAGGCTATTAGCACCTATGAAAAAGGGCTTTATTTTTGTGCGCATTTTTACGGTGTAATGGGCACAAACCCTTTCCCTCCCCCGGAGGACATAGGGAGGCAGATCATGCCGAACCTACCGTGTTTTGATTGGGGACGGGCTTTGCCCGTGCCTTTCTCGAACGTGCTGGGATTCGGTATAGCCGGACCCGGCATTTTTTGTTGGGTCCGAACCATTGAAGGAGGTGCCGAAACATGGCAAAAGCCGGTGCGCGGGTGAAGATCACCCTGAGATGCTCCGAGTGCAAACAGCGCAACTACGTCACCAACAAGAACAAGAAGAACACTCCCGACCGTCTGGAGAGAAACAAGTACTGCCCCTTCTGCAGAAAGCACACGCTCCACACCGAGACCAAGTGATGATGCTTGCGGAAGTGTCACAAGAAAGAAGGGTGAAACCGAATGTCTGACAACGAGAAGATCGAAAAGACCGGTGCTGACGCCCAGGCCGCTGCTAAACCCGCCAAGGTGGACAAGAAGGCCAAGAAGGACGAAAAGCCTGGCTTTTTCCAGCGTGTCGCCCGTTGGTTCCGCGAGATGAAGAGCGAGCTCAAGAAGGTCGTGTGGCCCACTCCCAAGCAGACCATTAACAACACGGTGATCGTGATCGTCTGCGTTATCGTGGTCGGCATCTTCATCTGGGTCTTCGACGCTCTTGCCAGCAGCATCATCGCCGCCCTCATCGACCTCTTTAAGGGTTAAGGGGTAGCGGTATGTCTGATAGTGCAAAGTGGTATGTGGTCCATACCTATTCCGGGTATGAGAACACAGTCAAGGCTACCATCGAAAAGCACGTGGAAAACCGCAATATGCATGACCTCATCCACGAGGTCAAAATCCCGCTGGAGACTGTCACTGAGATCACCGACAACGGCCCCAAGGTCGTGGAGCGGAAGGTCTTCCCCGGCTACGTGCTGGTCAAGATGGTGATGACCGATGAGACATGGCACCTGGTCCGCAACGTGCGCGGCGCCACCGGGTTCGTGGGCTCCGGCAACAAAGCGATTCCCCTCACCGATGATGAGATTGCTGCCCTCGGCGTGGAAAAGCGCGAGGTCGTGGTCTCCTATCAGGTGGGCGACACCGTAAAGATCACCGACGGCGCTCTGGAGTCCTTCCTGGGCACCGTGGAGGAGATCGACCTGGACCGCAGCAAGGTCCGCGTGGTCGTGTCCATGTTCGGCCGGGAGACCCCGGTGGAGCTGGAGTTGGACCAGGTGGAGCTGGTACAGGATTAAGTACCCTGGGCGGCATGGCCGCCCGCCGTCCAAGGCACAAGTGGGAGGGATGCTTCAGGCATCCCGTTCCAACCACATTCATTCGTAGGAGGTGCTCATTGTGGCACAGAAAGTAACTGGTTACGTCAAACTGCAGATCCCGGCCGGCAAGGCGACTCCCGCCCCCCCCGTCGGCCCCGCTCTGGGCCAGCACGGCGTCAACATCGCCGCCTTCACCAAGGAATTCAACGAGCGCACCAAGAACGACGTGGGCCTGATCATCCCCGTGATCATCACCGTCTACGCCGACCGCTCCTTCACCTTCGTTACCAAGACCCCTCCCGCCGCCGTGCTTATTAAGAAGGCCTGCGGCATCGAGTCCGGCTCCGGCGTGCCCAACAAGACCAAGGTCGCCCAGCTGAAGAAGGACGATCTGCGCAAGATCGCCGAGACCAAGATGCCCGACCTGAACGCCGCCTCCATCGAGGCCGCCATGAGCATGGTCGCCGGTACCGCCCGCTCCATGGGCGTCACCGTGGAAGAGTAAGGGAAGGAGGTAGTAACGATGTTCAGAGGAAAGAAATATACCGACTCTGCTAAGCAGATCGACAAGTCCACTCTCTATGATACCGCCGACGCTATGGCTCTGGTGGTGAAGACCGCCCCCGCCAAGTTCGACGAGACCGTGGAGCTCCATGTGAAGCTGGGCGTTGACTCCCGTCACGCTGACCAGCAGGTCCGCGGCGCCATCGTGCTGCCCCACGGCACCGGCAAGACTCAGCGCGTGCTGGTCTTCGCCAAGGGCGACAAGGCCGAGGCCGCCAAGGCCGCCGGCGCCGACTTCGTGGGCGAGATGGACATGGTCCAGAAGATCCAGTCCGAGAACTGGTTCGATTATGACGTGGTCGTCGCCACTCCCGACATGATGGGCGTGGTTGGCCGTCTGGGTAAGGTCCTGGGCCCCAAGGGCCTGATGCCCTCCCCCAAGGCCGGCACTGTCACCCCCGACGTGGCCAAGGCTGTTACCGAGATCAAAGCCGGTAAGGTGGAGTACCGCCTGGACAAGACCAACATCATCCACTGCCCCATCGGCAAGGTCTCCTTCGGCGCTGAGAAGCTCACTGAGAACTTCAACGCTCTCATGGGCGCCATCGTCAAGGCCAAGCCCGCCGCTGCCAAGGGCCAGTATATCAAGAGCTGCGTGGTGGCTTCCACCATGGGCCCCGGTGTCAAGGTCAACGGCGCGAAACTCGTTTGATCTTATCCTAAAATATATCATTTCCGGACAGGTTTTGCTTGACAAAGCCTGTCCGGACTGATATACTATCAGTCGTGTTCAAAGACAGCAGGCGGCGCAAGCCATAAGTCCTGCCGAGAATGCAGCCACAACGGAATGAATTTCTTTGTGCTGTTTTCGCTGCTTTGAATGCGAAAACAGCTTTTTTGTTGCGTGACTGCATCGGAAAAGTTGAACTCAAATTCAACGGAGGTGAATTCCAAATGCCTAACGCAAAGGTCCTCAGTGAGAAGCAGGCCATCGTGGCCGAGCTGACTGAGAAGCTCAAGAGTGCTTCCAGCGGCGTGCTGGTGGATTACAAGGGCATCACCGTGGCCGAGGATACCGCTCTGCGCGCCGAGTGCCGCAAGAACGAGCTGGACTACGCCGTGGTGAAGAACACCCTGGTCCGCTTCGCCATCAACAACGTGGGTCTGGAGGAGATGGATTCCGTTCTCAACGGCACCACTTCCATGGCCCTCTCTCACGGCGATCCCATCGCTCCCATGCGTGTCATCGCCAAGTTCGCCAAGCAGTTCAACGGCGCCAAGTTCACCATCAAGTCCGGCTTCATGGACGGCAAGGTCCTGTCCCTGGATGAGATCAATGCTCTGGCTGAGCTGCCCAGCAAGGAAGTTCTCCAGGCTCAGGTCCTGGGCACCATGCTGGCCCCCATCTCCAGCCTGGCCATCGTCATCAAGGCCATCTGCGAGCAGAAGGGCGGCTCTGTCGACGCCGCCGAGGCTCCGGCTGCCGAGTAATCGGTCCCCTATTGATCTATTTTTGATTGAAATCACAATTTTAGGAGGTAACATATCATGGCTTCTGAGAAAATCACTGCCCTCATTGAGGAAGTTAAGGGTCTGACTGTTCTGGAGCTCTCCGAGCTGGTTCACGCTCTGGAGGACGAGTTCGGCGTGTCCGCCGCTGCTATGGCTGCTCCCGCTGCCGCCGGCGCTGCCGCTCCTGCCGCTGAGGAGAAGACTGAGTTCGACGTGGTGCTGGCTGATGTCGGCGCCGAGAAGATCAAGGTCATCAAGGCTGTCCGTGAGATCACCGGTCTGGGTCTGGCTGAGGCCAAGGCTCTGGTCGAGGCCGCTCCCAAGGCTCTGAAGGAGGGTGTCTCCAAGGAGGACGCCGAGGAGCTGAAGAAGAAGCTGGAGGAAGTCGGCGCCAAGGTCGAGCTGAAGTAAGCTTCTTTTACTCATACGCAAAGAGGGCCCATGGCATCATGCCATGGGCCCTTTTCACACAACAAATGAGGAGGCGCGGATCATGGAGATGCGCCATTCTACCCCGCAGGACCTGGACCGCATGGCGGCGCTCTACGTCCAGGCCCGACAGTTCATGAAAGAGACCGGCAACCCCAACCAGTGGGGTCCCACCAACTGGCCCCCTACGGATCTGCTCCGGGAGGACATCGCCGCCGGTCGAAGCTATGTATGCGTCCACGACGACAGGGTGATAGGGACCTTCTGTTTTCTCCAGGGCGAGGACATTGAGCCCACCTACCGGGACATTCAAGAGGGGGGCTGGCACTATGACGATCCTTATGGCGTGGTCCACCGTCTGGCGGGAGATGGCTCGGTAAAGGGCATCGGCCAGGCCTGTCTGGACTGGGCCTTTCAGCAGTGCGGCCATCTGCGGGTAGACACTCACGGGGACAACCGCGTCATGCAGAACCTGCTGAAACGCAGTGGCTTTGCCTACTGCGGGATCATCCATGTGCTAGAGGACAACTATCCTAGACTGGCCTTTGACAAGCACATTTAAAAAGGACGGGGTCTCCGCTACTCCTGATAGGGGTATCTTGAAGCGTGTCCTCGGATTAGGCAGGCAGTGCAGTTGCACTGTCTGCCTTTTCTGTTGTCTCCCTGCAGAGAATCACATCGTCTTCCTCGTTAAGGTTGAAGTCCCGGAAACAGATTTGGATTTTCTGCGGTGCGTGCTTGGAGTATTTGACCTCTTTTTCATACACGATGATCTTCGCTACGAAGGTACGGAGCAATTCCGGGGTCAGTTCTGTCATGTCGGTAAACTTTCTGGCTTTGGCGATGAAGTTCTTGGCATTGGCCATGCTGCTGCGCAGTTTCTCCAGGTGTTCCTCTGTGGCGGGAATGTCTTCGGCCAGCTGCGCTTTTTCCTTGGAGTATGCCTCAGACAGCAGGCGGAACTGCTCATTGCTCACCCGTCCCAGGGCGCTGTCCTCGTACATCCGCTTGAACACCACATCCAGTTCCCCATCCCGTTTCCGCATGGCGGATAGCTCTCGCTCCAAGCCCCGGATCTCCTTTGCCACCTCAGTGGATTGCTTCTGCTGGATGTATGCGGCAAACCGCTCCGGATCGCTCCTGGCAAACTGTGTGGCTCTGCGGATCGTTTCCAGCACGATTTCCTTCAATGCCACTTCCCGGACATAGTGAGCACTGCATACATCGGACCCATCCTTCTTGTAGGTGCGGCAGGTGAAATTGTTCTGTTCCGGCTTCATGGTGTGCGCCCGGTGCAGCACCATGGGCATACCGCAGTCCGCACAGTACACTAATCCAGAGAACACATTCTGCTCATCCATATTTGTCCGGCGGCGTTTATGGGATCGTACCTCCTGTACGATATCCCAGGTTTCCTGATCCACCAGCGCTTCATGAGTATGCTCAAAGATAAGCCACTCGGATTTAGGGCGTTCACACCTCTTTTTGTCCTTGTAGGACTTGGTGCTGTAGCGGAGGTTGACTGTGTGTCCAAGGTAGACCATGTTCTGAAGCATATCCGCAACCATGTCGCCGGTCCAGTTATAAGGACGCTCCGTATTCAGCCCGGAATGGGATGTACCGAATTTCGTATAGGCGTACATGGATGGGCTATAGATGTGCTCTTTCTTAAGCTGCTTTGCGATCTGGGATGGTCCCATTCCACCGGCGCACATGGCGAAGATGCGTTTGACGACAGCTGCCGCTTCCTCGTCCACCAGCAGAGGAGAGTCTTTTGTTGCGCCCTTGCGGTAGCCGTAGGGAGCTCGCGTCCCTACCCGGATTCCCCGCTGTGCCTTGGCATTCACCACATTCCGTACCTTGCGGCTGCAGTCCCGCACATGCCACTCGTTGAACAAATTCTTGAAGGGCATCAGTTCGTTGCTGTTTTCATACTTGGTGTCCACATTGTCATTGACAGCGATGTAGCGCACATCGTTGGAGGGGAAGATCTCCTCGATATAAAGGCCGGTGTGAAGCTGGTTTCTGCCAAGACGGGAGAGATCCTTCGTGATGATGACGGCGACGTCTCCGTTGCTCATGTCATCCATCATCTGCTCAAAGGCCGGGCGATTGAAGTTTGCTCCGGAATAGCCATCGTCCACATAAAATCTGGTATTCTGGAACCCATTCTCATCTGCGTACTTTTGTAGGATGAGTTTTTGGTTCTGGATGCTATTGGAGTCACCCTCCAGATTATCGTCTCGGGACAAACGGCAATAGAGCGCCGTGATCTTTTGGTTTGGCTGTAACATATTGACCTCCTTCATAAAATGCCAAACCGATTGAGAGATTGCAACCATACAATACCCTCAATCGGTTTGTTTGTCTATGGGAACCTACTTATCAGGCGGAAATATTTTTTGCGTCTTCCTCCAGATCAATGACCTGCTTCAGAAGTTCGACCGTAGACTGCGTTCCTCCGAAACCAAATTCCGCAAGCACAATGTACTCTCTGCCGCATACACTTTGCCGGCGGCTTTTCACAACCTTACCGTTCCGTTCTTCCACTGCAGTATCCTGCACTGCCTTGGCAGATGGAATATCCTCATCTCCATACAGTTCCTCATGATCGAAGTTGGGACGCTCATTGTACAGGCAATAAAAATAGCAGACCGTCACATGGTCTGCTGCCAAGTTGGTTCTTCTTCGTGATCGTCCTCCTTGTGACCGAGGGCGATTTTTATTTGCCGTTCCCGACGTAGCACTTTCCGGTCCGTGTGCTGGTGCATGGTGGTGGCATCCCTTATGGGATCAGCAGCTTGATCATGCTCCAGAGAGCGGCCAAGCCGGACCAGATCACCTGCAAGACCACCATACCCACCATAGTCCCCAGCAAAATCAAGGCCAGCCATACCATGACCGACATCGCCGTTCCCAGACTGGGCGGAGAAACAGAAATCTCTTTCTTCTTCCCAGCCTGTCGCAGCAGCCGCTGTACTTCCGTCACATCCCGCGTCAGTGCCTCCATCTGCGCCTGGGTGGGGCACGGCTCCCTTCGGCTGGAAGCCTCCCGCAGAAGGGCCGTGTGGGCCGCTGTGTGCCGCTCCAGTTCGTCCAGCCGATGGAGCAGCTCCTGCCACTCCTCCTTGCTGGGACAGTTCTGCGGTATCATACTCTGCGGAGCGTTCCTTCGCTTCAATTCCTCCATGGACAATCTCTGCTCGGATTCGGAATTCATCTTCCATGACCTCCTTTGTGTACTTCTCCTCGTGGAGCCGGTCATCCCGGCACTTCATTCCTGTGGGCGTGGTGTAGGTGATGTTCTTTCTTTTATCTGTCCAGCGCACCTGATACCCCTCGCTCTCCATCAGAGAGACGAATTCCTCCTTGCTGGCAGCGTACCGCATGCACTGGTCAATAGTGTTCATGAGGCGGAACTTCCAGCTCTCGCCCTTCGCGGCGGAGCGGTACTCTCTGGTGCTCATCCGCTTTTGCTTGACCTGTTTCTGTGGCGGCGGAAGGATCTCCAAGCCATGTGCAGCACATATTTCATCGTTGGAGATCCGGTGGGTTTGCAGGTTAGTGGCACTCTGGTGGAGTTTGCGGCCATCTTGAAAGCTGACGCTGTTCACCACCAGGTGGCTGTGCAGATGGTCGGTGTCAATATGGGTAGCCACCAGCACCTCGAAGTTTGGGAACTCACGCTGAACCAATTCCAGCGCAATGGCGTGGGCCTCCTGGGGCGTCAGATCATCCGTCTCCGCAAAGGACTGCACGAAGTGATAGTACTGTCTGCCGTCTGTCTTATGGAACCGCTCCTTGGTAAGCTGCATTTCGGAGCAGACACTTTGGGCGGTGCAGTTCCAGCCGGAGACCAGCCGACGATCTTCCCATGTGGTTTTCTCCTCCTGCTGGACGTAGCGCAGCACAGCGCCCAGAGCACCTCTGCCACCACCACGATTTTTGATTGCGGTGAAGGTTGCCATCTCAAGTCACCTCCCGTAACAGCTCTCGGAGCTGTTCATAGATTTTTCCATAGTTTTCTGCCAGCGTGTCACCTTTGACTACAGATACTCTCCCCATGTTGGCCATGGTTGTGAGCTGATTCAGATTTCGCCCCTGGGCTTTCAGTTCAGACAGCACCTGTTCTAACCCTTCCACCCGCATGATCTCTTTTCCCAGTCCGCTGTAGCACAGGTAATCGGTGACTGTCAGGCCAGCAGCCTTGGCTCGTTCCCGGATAGCTTCTTTCACACGGGGCGTCACCCGCAGGGTGATGATCTCGCTCTTTTTTACTCTCTGCATTGCTCCTCCTTCTCCCCCTCAGGGGCCGGGTACGGGGCAGCGCCCCGAAACTGTGCGCGGCGTATAGCCGGGCGCGATGCTTGCCCTCCCCGAAGGGAGGAATCCGTCTCCACAGCCCCCGCCGCGCCCTCTCCAAACGGTTGATCAACGGCAGCAGGGTCGATAGGGACGATTTTCCCGGCACCCTCCAAATCGACACTATCGGCACGATTCAGCTCGATCACTCGTTTTCCATTACTGCGGCGAACCGTCACTTGAATCCCGGTTTTCCTTAGAGCTTCAACGCTTTACAGGATCAGCCTTGAAATCTTTTTGGGCGTTATCCCTTCGATTCTGTCAGGGTCGATCTTTTCGGAGAGCTCCGTGGGAGTGCCGATAAATACTGTTCTGGTGCTCATAAATGCAGAGAGGAGAACGACGATCCGATCCTCACGCAGCACGGGTTCTTCTCTGCTGTCTGAAACCAGCTCCCACACATTTTCCTCGCCGCGTCGAAGCTCCAGCTCGCGGTATTCGATGTCCCGCCCCACGCAGGTCAGTCTGGCCCTGCCGCTGCCCCGCTTTTCTTCCACCAACGTGAAACTGGAATCCACCGCGCCGCTGATGGCGGTGGTGCCGGAGATCCGCTGGAACACATCCTTTGCCTTTTCTTTCCGCAGATGGTGGATGAGCAGGATGGCAATGCCGTGCTTGTCCGCCAGCCGCTTGAGCACAGACAGATCCCGGTAGTCGTTGGCGTAGGTGGCGTCATGGATCGGACGGACCATCTGCAGGGTGTCGATGATGACCAGCACGGTGTCCGGGTGGGCGGTGAGGAATGTTTCCACCTGTTCCTCCAGTCCCTGACCGATGAGGTCGCACTCGGTACAGAAGTGGACGCTGCTTGGTGCGTCCTCCGTGATCTCAAACAGCCGGTTCTGGATACGGAGGACGGAGTCCTCCAGACAGAGATAGAGGGTGGTGCCCTGCTTGGTGGTCATGTTCCACACCGGTTCTCCCTTGGCCACTGTCACGGCCAGCCACAGAGCAAGCCAGGACTTGCCCACCTTGGGGGAGCCTGCCAGGATGTGCAGGCCCTGTGCAAGCAGGGTGTCCACCACAAAATTGGGCGAGTGCAATGGCTGGCTCATCAAGGTTGCTCCATCCACTGTGCGGAGTGGTGAATTGTTTTTTCTCACGGTCAATTCCTCCTTATTTTGAATATGAAAAGCGCCCACCTCAGTGAGCGCTTCCGGGAAAGGTATTTTTCCTTTCACTTGATTATTCTGGGAGTTTTGATAAAATGAGAATATCACAAGACAGGGCCAAAATGGATATAGGACAGGAGGGGGACACATGCCGCTGGGGATCAAGCAGAACAACAACCTGCTGTACCTCACACTGGATGTGTGGCAGGATTTAGTTTTTCTGAACGAGCAAGCCTATCCCGCCGGATATTTCGCGGCCAATATTATGAATCAGGATCAGGCAACCCTTCAGGCCCTGATCCATTACGGCGGTGCCATCAGCAAAGAGGCGGAAGCACTCCTGAACGCAGATCGGGACACCTTTGCCCGTCTGCTCCCACAGGTGCACTCGGATGTCTCCGCCCTGCTGGATGTGCTGTGGACATACCCGCCCTTCTGCTTCCTGGACAAGTCTGGAGAACTGGAGGTGCTTGATCAATATTGCCGCGAGAGCATGGTAGATGCCCTGATGTCGACCGAGGCCCCGTATCGGGATTTTTTCTTGCACTACCTGGCCGCCGCCTTTGCCATCCCCCTGGGGATCTATCATTTTGTTGTAGCGGCGGACTACTTTGAGCGGGGATATCTCTACCGGCTCAAGGAGCGGAACGAGACCTTCTTTGCCATTGCTGCCCACGACTGTTTTACCAGTGATGACTTCTGGCATGTGATGGATGACCTCCCCTTGCCGGATATTGAAAAATTTACGGTGTCCCCAGTCATGGAGTCCACATACATCTTTGCCAGGAACCCTACCCAGAAAGAAAAGATGGTGTTTGTCCAGCGCGTCCGCTTTCACAGGATCATGTCGTTCTACTGCTTCGACCTGATGAACGGGCTGCATCATGGTCACGCTCCCTGCGTGTGTCAGAACTGCCAGCGGTATTTTCTTACCCGCAGCGGACATAAGCCAAAATACTGCAGCGGCATGGCACCCCAGGACAGCCGCCTGACCTGCCGACAGTACGGTGCCATGATGCACCAGAAGGAGCAGAACAAGCAGCATCCCGTCTACCGCCTGTTCAATACCCGCACCAACACCATCCGCAAGCATCACCAGAGAGGAAAAATTTCCGACGAGCTGCGGCGGGAAGCGCTGTATCTCGCGGAGACCTATCGGGACCGGGCACTTATGGACAACGACTACGCTGCTGGAGACTACGCCCACGACATGGAGCAGGAGACGCTTTATGCTCAGGCAAGATCTCGGCTTGCCCAGGAGGACAAGCCATGAGCATGTACCTCTGTGACGCTCCATGCCCCAGCAATGAGGAACTTGCTCGGCGCATACAGGAAGGCGATCCAGAGGCCGCTTCACTTCTGCTTTCCCAGAACCAGGGATACCTGACCATGCTGGCTACAAGCTACTGCGAACAATTTTCTCAGGAGTTTCTGGCGGACGATCTCAAGCAGGAGGGTGCGCTGGCACTGCTGGAGGCGGCACAGCGGTTTGAGCCATCCATGGGAACCAGGCTGCTGACCTACGCCACTCCCGCCATTGAAACAGCCATGAAGGACTGCGCCGCCCAAAGTTCTTTTTCTCTGTCCCTACCGCTGGACCGCTACTACCAGCTGCGCCAGGTGGCGTTCCTCTATGCCACACACGAGCAGGACACCGAAGCAGATCTTCTGACCGCCATTCAAGAGAAGCTGGAAGTCTCCGCCAGAGTAGCCAAGCGTCTGCTGGAGGAATACCGCACCGTGTTCCAGATTGAGTCCCTGGGCGAGCGTGTTTTTGATATTAGTTTTGGCGGTGATCCCGCCAAGGCTTACGACCGCTTCATGCGCCGAACGCTACTTCTCCAGCGCATGGAGGAGGTGCTCAAGCCCAGAGAGTTGAACTTGGTGCGCTGTTACCTGGGGATCGGCCAGCCCAATGAGCAGGGCATGACTTTTCAGGAACTGGCCGTCCGGCTCAACTACAACGGCCCCAGCGGGGCGGAGAAGGCGTATAAGAGCGCCATCCGGAAACTTAGGGAACCTCTGAATAAAAGCCTTTATCCTGTTTCTACTCAATGTATTAGCCGCCATTTGCGCTTGGTTAAGGTGATTTCAGTGCAAAATAGCCATTATTTATCTGC
>NZ_JBQHTM010000050.1:0-23667 GCF_052065695.1 Intestinimonas sp. HCP28S3_D6 | reverse complement strand
TTCTCGGACATGGTTTGCTGTCTCCTTTCGAATGGTGTGTCGCGACTTCATTCTACCAGAGATCTGCAAACCATGTCTTTTTTGTTTTTGCGAAACTTATTCTACCTGACCGGAGGTCTTTCAGGCATAAAAAAACGTGGCCGTAAAGCGAACTTTACGGCCACGTGACTTCTGTTGCCAAAAAAGATGTAGGAACCCACAGGTCTATATCCAAAACAAAAATAACCCAGTGTAAGCAGTTGTGATTTGAAAAGGACTCGCCCACATGCACATTTCGAGGTCAATCGGCGCGGAGCGGCGTCACTTATGAAAGAAATGCGCTCTCTGTACGAAATGAAGACGTAAAAACATTTATAGAGTTTGGTTCTAACAGAAGTTTTTTCATAAGGGAAGGCTTTATACATGTCTCCCTAAAATAGCGTTCTACTGCGTAATGCTACCAGACTGAATCCATAGAAAAGGAGTGCGGTGTCCATAATTGACTGCCGAGCCCAACTTTCTATTAAAATGAGAACATATCGTACATTGGCGCGGAGGTTCTATCAATATATTCTCCACTCAATTCAGCTAATTCAGATAAGCCCCAGAATAAGGCCTCAAATTCTTCTTTTTCTGGCTCGCTCATTTTTTCCCATGCGGAGGGTTTTATTGCTATATTTTCACAGGTAATCGGTAAAGTGTTGTTTATGTAATTTTTTCTTTCTTGCTCGGTAAATTCTTGCAATCTCTTTTTTATTGGTTCAAATAAATTATCGTATATTTTCGCCCATGCGATAATTGCATAAGTTGCGTTATTCTCAGGAAAAACGCTATAAAAAATATGTCCTACATTTTGTTGTTTATTCAACAAATCTTGAATCTGATTGCCGTCAATATCTTTTGATGGTGCTTCTAATCCTGAAGCTGCAAAATTAGAGAAATGCGGAAATTTCCAAATCACGCTTGTGAGCACATCATATCGTTTTTCAATAAGAGCTTTGTCAAAAATATCTTTTTCAATATTAAGATCACTTATTGATAAGTGCATTCCTGTAAACGGTGATTCAAATCCATTTGCATTAATCAAAGATGGGCGTTTAGAGAAAAGAAACTTCTCCATTTCCAAAGCTTCCTGCTTTTTATGATATTCAATAGCAAAGGCTCTATATACATACAAAAAAATTTGTTCCTCTGTCCCTGCAAAATCATTATCTTCGATTGCTTGAAACACAACTTTGTCATGATAACCACAAAATCCAGTAAATACAGACGCTTCTTTTCTCCCATATTTTGTTGGAATTAAAAAAGGATTATCTGCTTTTGGACAGGGCATATATATTTCACCATTATCGGAAATTTTTTTAAGTATCTTGTTATTTTGGATAGAGTGAGCACCAATGATTTTTTCTGAACATTCACTATGGTCAGGATATAGGCATTGTTTAATGCGTGAAGATTTACGAGCGGCTTTATATGTTTGAAGGAGATTGATTGGATCGGAATATACCGGATCATCATCTTTTCCTAAGCAACACTTTTTGTATTTTTTCCCACTTCCACATGGGCAAGGATCGTTTCGTCCTATTTTCTTTCCCATATAACCATTCCATTTCTGTCTATACAAAAATTAATCTTGAAGTTCCAAGTTTCTTAATTGGGCTTATCGTTAGAAGACAGATCTTTTAATCCCACAAGAGTATCCCCTATCATATACCCTTGGTTAGAATAATACTCCGATAATCCTTTTTCAAAATATGCGATTGAACAAGTGCATTTAGATTCTTTTTCAAGTGTTTCAAGAAGTTGTCTGCCTATTTTTTTGCCTCTATATTTTTTATCTATATATAGATATTGAGGCAACAAAGTCTTATTGGGTAAGACAAAACCATATACAAAGCCTATCAGCTCATCATCAATGAAAGCTCCATATGTATAACTTATTTTGTCTGAACAATCTTTCCCATCTTTTGCTATGCTGAAAAGTATAGATGACATAATATCATCATCTGGAGCTAACTCAATAATTTTAAGATAATCCGTTTGTGCCAAAAGTCTAATGCTTATAGACATACAAATCCCCTCTTTAATTTTACCATAATCGATATAGCATTTCTACCGTAGCAACACTATCCCCGCTCCGCTTCCGTTTCTCGTTCCGGCGGGTTCCTAATCTGTTTTCCAGGCTTTGCTGTAATATGCTTGCTCTCTCTACCCGTTCCTGGATTGCTTCCTTGGTGTAGTCCGCACTAATAGTTTTTCAGAAAGGCATAGTTGCTTATACATTGGAATGTTCATGTGTTACGCTGATAGTATATCACATGAAAGGAGAATTCTCATGGTCTATCCAGAAGAATTAAAGACTGACATTGTTGCACAGCACAAAAACGGCGTATCAGTTAAGCAATTAAGTACAGAGTATGGCATTTGTGTGCGGACGATTTATCGCTGGGCAAATATCTATGGCGGCAATCAAGCTGCAGAAATATCAAATGACCCACAGCAATACAACGCGAAAGAGTACCATAATCATGTACGGCGTATCACCAAGCTGGAAAACATCATCTCGGTTCTAAAAACCGTAAATTGTACAGTTCATGCTCCATTAAAAGAGAGGCTGCTTGAATTGGAGCAACTCTATGGCCAGTATGATGTCCATACGCTTTGTGAAGCATTGGAGGTCTCTCGTGGAACATTCTATAACCATATCCTCCGCAATAAACGCAGCAATGCTTGGTTTGAAAAGCGGCGCGAGGAATATCGAGTTCTGGTTCAAGAGGTTTTTGATGAATATCGTCAGGTACTGGGCGCAGAAAAAATCCGGGCCATTTTGGTTCAGCGTGGCCATAAAGTCAGCACAGCGTATGTGGCCAGCCTGTTGCGGGACATGGGTCTGGCGAGCGTTCGTACTTCATCCAAGCATGATTACAGAAAAATACAGGAATTAGAAAAGAAAAAGAATATCCTCCAGCAGCAGTTCAAAGCGGACAGGCCAAACCAAATTTGGGTCAGCGATGTTACTTGCTTTAAGCTCAAGGATCGTTATTTCTATATCTGTGCGATCTTGGACCTTTTTTCTCGAAAGGTCATTGCGTATAAGATATCAAAAAAGAACAGCACACAACTGATTACAACTACATTTAAGATGGCATGGAACCATCGCAACCCTGAAACGGGTCTTATTTTTCACAGTGACCGAGGTTCTCAATATACTGCTTATCAATTTCAACAACTACTTCATGAACGTTCCGTGCAGCAGTCCCTTTCCAATCCTGGGAGACCTCATGACAATGCCGTAGCGGAATCTTTTTTTGCAACATTGAAAAAGGAGGATTTTTACCGAAAGGATTATAAATCTGAATCGGAGTTCAAGCGAGGTATCGCTTCGTATATTGAATTCTACAATACTCAGCGACCACATCGTACATTGAAAAATGTAACGCCATGTCAAATGGAGGAGGCGTTCATGGAAAAACAGAGTAATGGAAAAAACCTGAATGCTCAAGGGTTCGAATCTCCTTGATTACACGTTTTGCGTATTGAAATGAACCGTTTTACTTTTTCCCGCTGACAGCAAACGCAAATACAAAAAAGCCTGAAACCCTTCTCATGTCAAGGGTTTCAGGCATGAAATGACCCTACCTGATCCAAGCAAATGTCAGTCATTTGTTCAGATTAGGTAGGGTCATTCAAAACCGCGAGGGTGTGAATATGAACAGCTATCTGCTGGAGCTGCGCCGTGTCCCGGAGCCGATCCTCTATGAGTTTCAGCGTATGGGCTGGGTCTACATCGTGGATTTTGACTATCTGGCCGATCTGAGCAAGCGGTTTGAAATGAGCTGTATCGGCGCGGCGGATTACAGCGGCAAGAAGATATATGTTTCTGATGCCAAAGCCACATTGCACGAATTCGGCCATTTCCTCGATGGCGCGGTGGGATTCCCTTCCAAGACCAGGAGCTTTTACGCAGATGAGGCCCAGGCTGCTGCCATATTCCTGCGGGACTACTCCCTGACCAACTGCCGGGAATACTTTGCGGACTATTTTGCATATTGGCTGCAAAACCGCGACAATGAGGAAAAAGCTGCCTTGATGAGAGAGCGAACGCCAAAGACCTATGCGTATTTCTGTGCGCTGGCGGATAACAACTGGACGATGCCGAAATAAAGCAGCCATGGTTTACGAAAGCCTCTATCCGCAGCTGGCTGTTGTCCTTATATCGGTTTTGCGGTATCTTTTTTCAATAAGTTGGATATCATGAAATAGGAAATTGCTTTTGACACTTGCTTTTCATTACAACTTCGAGTAAAATAAAGTCACACTTTAGATTTCTTAAGACGAGGTGTTTGGATTGTACATTAAGCGACATTTGGAAGAGCAGATCCGCAACGCTTCTCAGTACTACCCGGTGGTCATGGTCTGCGGTCAGCGACAGGTGGGCAAATCCACCATGCTCAACCACATCCGTGAGCCGGAGCGCCGCTACGTCACGCTGGACGATGGAAACGCCCGCCGTCTGGCATCCACCGATCCTGCGCTGTTCTTTGAGACCTACGGCTACCCGCTTCTCATTGACGAGTTCCAGCGGGTCCCGTCCATCTTGCTGGAGATGAAGAAGATCATTGATCAGAAGGCGCTGGATGGTGAGGACAACAACGGAATGTTCTGGCTGACCGGCTCACAGAAGTTCAAAATGATGCAGGATGTTGCCGAGTCTCTGGCTGGCCGCATCGCCATCTTCGATATGGCGAGCCTGTCCACGGCGGAGATCGAGGAGCGCCCTGCCGACCTGTTCCACCCCGACCTGAAAACCATCCGAGAGCGTTTGAAGCACTGCAAGCGCAAAAATATCCACGAGGTCTATGAGGACATCTTCCGGGGCGGTATGCCAAAGCTGCGCGCCACCGACCTCGACCGTGACCGCTTCTATATGGACTACATCAACACCTACATTGAGCGGGATATCAAGGATCTGTCTCAGGTGGGAAAGCTGAATGAGTTCTATGATTTCCTCGTCTATATGGCGGCGCGCACCGGACAGGAGCTGAAGTACGACGAGATCGCCAGTACCATCGGCGTGTCCGCTCCCACCGCAAAATCCTGGGTGTCCATCCTGGAGCGCTCAGGGATCATCTTCATCCTGCGGCCTTACTACTCCAACATCACCAAGCGGCTGGTCAAGACGCCCAAGGTGTATTTCATGGATACCGGCCTTGCCGCCTATCTCTGCCGCTGGCCCACTGCGGAAACACTGGAGAACGGTGCGATGGACGGAGCGTTCTTTGAGACTTATGTGGTCACGGAGATCGTCAAGAGCTACTACAACGCAGGTAAGCCCGCTGACCTGTTCTACTACCGCGACATAGACAAGAAGGAGATCGACCTGCTGATCGTTGAGGGGGATAAGATGTATCCCATCGAGATCAAGAAAAGCAAGGAGCCGTCCAAGCCGGATAAAAACTTCGGTGTCCTCCAGCAGTTCAAGCTGGATGTTCAGCCGGGGCTCATCCTCTGCATGAGCGACGAACTCATCCCCTACAATCGGGAGTCCTGGTATTGTCCCGTATCCGTACTCTGACCGAGCCTCAAGCGGAGCGGCAGTGTTCACGGTCACGAAAAAATACGCCATATGCAGCTTCAACGGCTGGATATGGCGTGTTTTTGCATACTCTCATTTCTTTTTCCTGTCCGCGCGCGAACGGTTGATATTTCAAAGAAAACGTGCGATAATTGCGAATAGCAGCAGGAAAAAGAGGTGTTTGCATTGCAGGAAGCAGTATACATCACGATAGTATCCAACGGGAAAAAGCTGGTGCTGAACGCCAACACCATTCTCTATGTCCTGATGATCGAAAGGACCGCCGAGATCCACGTTTCCGGCGGCAAGGTATATGAGACGCGGATGAAGATCAGCGAGCTGGAGGAAGCTCTGGGCGACGGCTTTCTCAAGGTCCACCGGGGCTGTCTGGTGTCCTCCATGGCCATCCACGACATCACTGACCACATCAATCTAAACAACGGCGAATCCCTGATCTACACCCGCCGGAAGAAAAAGCAGATTATCGCCCAGCTTCAGGAAGCGCAGCAGCGCCTGATCAGCGGCTTCACCCGGGACGGTATTCCCGCCACGGAGGAGGAATACCGAGCCTATTACCGCAGCTTTGACGCCATGCCCTTTGCCTTCACGGACATTGAGATGGTATTCGACGAGGAGCGCCGGGCGGTGGACTGGATCTTCCGCTACGGCAACCCCGCCCTGGCCAGGCTGGAAAAGCTGCCGCTTGAGAAGCTGATCGGCAGCTCCTTCGGCAGCCTGTTTTCCAACATGAATACCAAATGGTTGCGTTTGTATGAGCGCGCCACCCTGTACGGCGAAACGCTGGAGGTCATGGACTACAGCCCGGAGATCGACGCCTATCTGAAGGTGACCTGTTTCCCCACCTTCAAGGGCCACTGCGGGTGCATCCTGTTCGATCTTACGGAGATCGAATACGCCAAAATCAGCCCCGACGCCGACAAAGCGCTGATGCGCTACTTTGGCAAGACGCGGGAGAGATAGCGAAAGGTGACAACCCCATATCCGAACCGCCGCGCGCGGCTGCTTGCTTCGGCAGCGGGGTGTGCGGCGGCTTTTGTCGTTTTGGACCGTTTTAATGTCGTTTCGCGCAGGGGCGGTTGAAAACTTAAAAGGAACTGCATATACTTTTGTGATGATTACATATGATTTTTTTGCAAAAGCAGGAGGAACCTCTATGAAAAAACGATTGTTCAGCATCCTCACGGCGCTGGCGCTGTGCCTGAGCCTGCTGCCCACTGCGGCGCTGGCGGCGGAAAGTGATGGGCTGTGTGAGCATCATACAGAACACACGGCGGAATGCGGCTATGTGGAAGGTGAAACGCCCTGCGGCTTTGTCTGCGACCTGTGCTCCGGGGAGGATACCGCCACGGTACTCACGGACTGGGAATGGGTGGACGACTGGGAGATCATCGACCCGGACAGCGGAAACGTCCTGCTGCCCTTTGCCAGCGAGGACAATGTGGCATACTTCGAGGACATCGTGGGGCTGATGCCCGTGTCCATCCTTGCCGGTGGAGAGGAGCTGACCCTGGGGGACTGGCTCTGCCCGTACTACCCTGAGGATGGCGCATACGAGGGCGAATACATCTTTGAGACAACCTTACCCGAGGGCTATGCCCTGTCCGACGGCGGCAGCACCCTGACGCTGACCGTGGCGCTGGGCGGCCCGGAAGGGGAGCCTGTGGCGATGCTGGCGGTTTCCATGACGAAGCCACCCCAGGCTGATCATACCATCGGCGGTATCACGGTCTATGCCTACGAGCTTTCCACCGCAGCCCACCTGTACTGGTTTGCAAACCAAATCAATACTACCCAGCAAGACATTAGTGCCGTTCTGACGGCGGATATCACCGTCAATCAGAACGTGCTCAATGCCAGCGGCGGGCTGAACAGCGGCAGCTTTGAAGCGTGGACGCCCATTGGAACGGTTGACCATAATTTTAGGGGCAAATTTGACGGACAGGGGCACACCATTTCCGGACTGTATCTCAACGATTCGGCTACAGACAATGTAGGCTTGTTCGGTATTGTGGAATCCCCCGCCAGCATTTACCGGGTGGGCGTGGTGGATTCCTACTTTGCAGGCGATCAGAATGTTGGCGGCCTTTGCGGAAGAGCCCTTTCCGACGTAAGGATAGAATCCTGCTATACCACCGCAACTGTAAGCGGGACGAGTAATGTGGGTACCTTCTGCGGGTACAGCAACGCGAATATCAATAACTGCTACAGCGCGGGCAGGATCGACAGCTCGTATGGGGCGTTTTTAGGGAGTGGTAACAACGTAGACTTCTGCTACGCCCTGTCCGATAAGAATCTCGACGGCGAACTAGACAGTGACCTGAAATACAGAACCATGGCCGCGTTCACAAGCGGCGAAGTGACCTACGGGCTGACGAAGAACCAGGCCACACCCAGTTGGAGACAGACCATCGGTACACATCCCTTCCCCCAGTGCACCACCAATGGCGATATTGTCTATCGTGGTAACAAGGACGGCAATGTCTACTATCATAATCACTCCGGCAGCGAACGCTGCCCCTATTGCTCGGTGCCCGATTTCTACAACAATGAGTATCTGATTGATAATAAGGAAGAGCTGTACTGGTTTGCTGAGTACGTCAACGACGGCCATCCCGCCGCCAATGCTAATGTGCGTTATGACATTACGGTAGATAATGACTGGGTTCCCATTGGCAATGGGGCCAATGCCTTTACCGGCAGATTTGCATACCCGACAGGCCAAAGGACCATCAGCGGCATACCGGCGGGCAGCAGCCTGTTCGGCACCACTGGCTCCGGAGCCGAGATCGCCAGGATCACGGTGACCAGCGGCGGCCTGTGCGCCGATAACGGCGGCAAAATCGTTGACTGCCATGTTTCCGGCGGCGGTATGCTGGTCAGCGGCGCCAACAGCGGCACCGTCAGCGATAGCAGCGCTGCCGGCGGTACGCTGATTGCAAACAACAGCGGCACCGTCAAGAACAGCAGCGCGCCCGGCGGCACGCTGGTCCAAACCAATACCGGCACCATCACGGACTGCCATGACGAAGGCAGCGGAGCGACCCTGTGTGCCAACAATAACGCTGGCGGCACCGTCACGGACTGCTATGCTTCCGGCGCGGCCAGCACGGTGCTGGTCGGCGTCAACTCCGGCACCATCCAAATGAGCTATGCGGCGGGTGGCGCCAAACTGTGTACGACCAACAGCAGCGGCGGCAAAATCATCAACTGCTATGCCACCGGCACCGGCAGCGTGACCCTGTGCGGCAGCAACAGCGGCGTCATTGCCAACTGCTTTGCCGCCGGCGGCAGCGGCACGACGGTGGGCAGCGGCGGTACCATCACCAACTGCTACGCCCTTGCGGACAGCACTGCCTCGCCGATTGGCGGAACGACTCTTACGACTGACTCTCCCTTTGCCAGCGGCGAGGTGGCGTACCGGCTGAATCAGGGAACGGAAGGCTATCCCGGTGGCGTCTGGGGACAGACCATCGGTACGGATTCGCTTCCTGTTTTTGACGGCAAGGCGGTGTACTATAAGCGGGGCGGCAATCCCGAATACCACAATCACAATGGATATTGCAGTATCTGCACGATCACGCCAACCTATGCGAACGATAAGTGGCAGATCACCAATGTGGATGAGCTGTACTGGTATGCACAGTATATCAACGGGACAATTTCTGGGATTACAGACAAAACCAAGAACGCGATCCTCATGAACGATATCACTGTGAACTCCAATGTCCTGAATGCTGACGGTACCCTTTCTGATGCCCATACCTCTTTTACGGAGTGGACGCCGATCGGAATATCCAGCTCAAACTATGATGGTACCTTTGACGGCAATCACCATACCATTTCCGGACTGTATGTGAATGCGCCAGGAACGAGTTATGTTGGTTTCTTTGGATATATAATAGGTGAAGGAACCATAAAAAACCTGACGATTGCGGATTCCTATTTTAAGGGCAATAATTACGTGGGCGGCGTATGCGGTGATACCTCCGGTGAGGTGAGCGGCTGCTCCTACAGCGGCGCGGTCACCGGCATCGAGGGTATCGGCGGCATCTGCGGTCAAAGCCAAGGTACGGTGAGCGGCTGCACCAACAGAGGCAAAGTTACCGGCAACAACAAGTTCGGCGGTATCTGCGGCTATGCCTTCTACGGTACGGTGAGCGGCTGCATCAACTATGGTGCGGTCAACGGCAGCGGCTACGTCGGCGGCATTTGCGGTTATGCCCTCTACGGTGAAGTGAGCGGCTGCATCAACTATGGTGCGGTCAACGGCACCTCCTCCTATGTCGGCGGCGTGTGCGGTGTCAACAGCAAAACGGTGATCGGCTGCACCAACACCGGCGCGGTCACCGGCAGCAGTACCTCCTACTATGTCGGCGGCGTGTGCGGCGAGAACAAGGGTACGATCAGTGGGTGTTACAGCATTGGCACGGTCACCGGCACCTCCTCTGTCGGCGGCGTCTGCGGTGTCAACAGCGGCACGGTGAGTAATTGCTACCACAACAGCGAAGCCTATTCCGGGAATGCAGTTGGAGATAACAGCGGTACCGTTGACAGCGTCCTTGGCAAAACCACCAGGGAATTCGCCAGCGGCGAGGTGGCCTACCTGCTCAACGGCAGCCGCTCTGTGGGAACCGCAGAAGCTCCACTGGTCTGGTATCAGAATATCGACAGCGGCATCCCGGACGCCGCCCCCCAATTCACCGGCGGCACGGTGTACGCGACTACCTCCACTTCCCCCTGTCAGGGCTACACCAACAATTCAAACGGTATCAAACAGCACAATTATGAGAACTATGTCTGCACCTGGTGCGGTCATCAGGACACCATTCCCGTCACCGTCAGCGTCAGCGGCATCACTGCCAAGGATAAGATTTATGACGGCACCACCACGGCAACACTTGATTTCAGCCGTGTGACCCTAAGCGGCGTGGTCAGCGGCGACACGGTTACTGTCAACGCTACCGGCACCTTCGAAGATAAGGATGTGGGCGCAAACAAGACCGTCACCATCATCGGCCTGACCCTCACGGGAGACGATGCAGGCAAGTACCGTCTGGCAGATTCCGGCCAGCAGGCCACCGCCACCGCCAGCATCACCAAGAAGTCTGTCACCGCCGCCGTCACCGTGGCCGACAAGACCTACAATGGCGACACCGTTGCCACAGTTACCGCAGCGGTAAACGCTGGCGTGGTTTCCGGCGATACCATCACCATCGAGGGCCTCACCGGCACTTTTGAAGATGCCAATGTGGGAACGAACACCCCCGTCACCGTCAATGCGACTAACAAGTCCATCACCGGTACCGGCTCCGGGAACTACGATGTGACCATCCCCACTGAAGCCACAGGCACCATCAGCAAGGCCGCGCTGGGCGCCTCCGTCACCCTGGACGGCTGGACCTACGGCGATACACCCAAAGGCCCTGTGGTGACCGGCAACACAGAGAACGGCGAAGTCACCTACCTGTATAAGGTCTGGAGTGCTTCCGATGAAACCTATTCGCCAACCGTCCCCACCGAGGCTGGCAAATACTCCGTGAAGGCCACCATCGCCGCCACCGCCAACTATCAGCAAGATGTGGTTTACGACGATTTTACCATTGTACCCAAGGTTCTGACCGTCACCGGCCTGACGGCCACCGATCGGGTCTATGACGGCACGACGAATGTTACCCTGACCGGCGGTGAACTGTCCGGCATTGTGGCCGGTGACGAAGGACGGGTCACGGCCGCCATGCCCACCACCGGCACCATCGCGAACGCCGATGCAGGCAATGGCAAGCTCGTTACCTATGCCACTATTGACCTGACCGGTGACAAGTCGGAAAACTATGCCCTGCGCCGGCCCATGGTCACCGTGAACATCGAACCGCTGGGCGTGGATGAGCCCACCGTTACCGGCACCTACACTTATGACCGCACCCAGAAGACGGTCACGCTGGACGGCTTTGAAAGCTCTTACATGACTGTTACCGGCAACACCGGCACCAACGCGGGCGCCTACACCGCCACGGTCACGCTTGACGGCAACCACAAGTGGAACGAGGGCAGTGACGGCTCCATCCAATGGACCATCGCCCCCAAGCGCGTCACCGCCACCGTCACCGTGACCACCAGGCCCTACAACGGTGACACCGATGCCACGGTCAGCGCCGTGGTGACAACCTCAGAGGGCCTGATCAACGGTGACAGCATCACCATCACGGGTCTTACCGGTACCTTCGTCGACGATGCCAACGTGGGAGATGATAAGCCTGTTACCGTGAACGCAGCAGGCAAGTCCATCACCGGCACCGATGCTTCCAATTACGATGTGACCATCCCCACCGAAGCCACGGGCGACATCCTCCCCAAGGCCATCGGCATTGACTGGAGCAACACCACCCTCACCTACAACGGTATGCCGCAGAAACCCACCGCCACCGCCACCGGGCTGGTCGGAGAGGACGCCTGCACCATCACCGTCAGCGGCGAACAGACCAACGCGGGCGACAGCTACACCGCCGAGGCGACAGATTTGGATAACGGCAATTATCAGCTGCCCGTCGAAAAAAACACCACATTCTCCATCGCCCGCAAGGAAGTCACCGCGGCTCCGAAGAATGTCACCATCACCAGAGGCAGCGCCATCCCCGCCTTTGAGCTGACCTACACCGGTCTGCTGGGCGAGGACACGCTGACCCCCAGCGCTGACCCGACCTTTACCTGCTTCGAGGCCGACGGCACTACCGCCGTCAGCACCGGAACGGCGGCGGGTACCTACACCATCACCTGGACCAACACCAATGTCTTCGACGGTGAGACAAACTATCGGGTCGTGGCCGCCACAGGCACCCTGACCATCTATACTCCCAGCTCCGGCGGTGGCTCCAACACCACGACCACCACGGAGAGGAACCAGGACGGCTCCACCACCACGACCGTGACCGATAAGACCACCGGCACCGTCACCGAGACCACCAGGAACACCGACGGCTCCACCACCGTTGTGGAGACCAAGAAGGACGGAACCGTCACCGAGACCAACAAGTCCGCTGATGGCACCACCGGCACCGTGGTCACTGACAAGAACGGCACCGTCACCGAGGTCAAGTCCAGCGTGTCCTCCGCCGCCGCCAAGGAAGCCGCCAAGACCGGAGACGCCGTGACCCTGCCCGTGGAGGTTCCCGCCGCTAAGACCACCGGGGACGCTCCCGCCGTGGAGGTCACCGTGCCCAAGAGCGCCGGTTCCGTCATAGTGGAGATTCCCGTGGAGAAGGTCACCCCCGGCACCGTGGCTGTCATTGTCCATGCCGACGGCACCGAGGAAATCGTATCCACCTCTATCCTCACCGAAACCGGCGTGGTGCTGACCCTGGACGGCAGCGCCACCGTGAAGATCGTGGACAACGCCAAGGTGTTCGAGGATATTCATTCCGTCAACCACTGGGCAGAGGACGCCGTGGACTTCGTTGCGGCCCGCGGTATGTTTGCCGGCACAAGTGAAACCACATTCAGCCCCAATTCCTATATGACCCGCGCCATGCTGATGACTGTCCTTGCCCGATTCGACGGCGAGGACACCTCCGGCGGCAGCGTATGGTATGAAAAGGGCATGGAATGGGCAAAGGCCACCGGCGTGTCCGACGGCTCCAATCCCGATGCCCCCATCACCCGGGAGCAGTTGGCAACCATGTTGTGGCGCTACGCCGGAAGCCCGACAAGCAGCCACAGCCTGGACGGCTACACCGACGCTGATGAAATCAGCGGCTACGCTCTGGAGGCCATGCGCTGGGCCAACGAGAACGGCATCATCAACGGCTACGGCAACGGTCTGCTGGGGGTCAAAGACAACGCCACCCGCGCGCAGGTCGCACAGATGCTTATGAACTTTTAAAGTGCCTGAGTCAGTAAATCGGCTATATGGAAAGCAGGACGGCCCCGAGCCCAAGAGCACGGAAATGCCCTTTGTAGACGTTCCCGCTGACGCCTATTATCACGACGCTGTGCTGTTGGCCGTTGAGCAGGGCATCACCACGGGCACCGGCGATACCACGTTCAGCCCTGATGCAACTTGCACGCGTGGGCAGATCCTGACGTTCCTCTATCGCTTCCTGGGCGACGAATAAGAACCCACAAAAGACCCCTTGATAACAAGGGCGCACTTTGATACGGGGTGAACCCCGTATGTGCGCTCCGCGAGGCAATGACAGCCCAGACCACCGAGGTCTGGGCTGTTTTGCGTCACTCCGTTCCGAACGTATCCGCAAAAAGGATCTGATGCAAGCGTGTGCTATGCATCAGATCCTTTTGCCCTTTTACAATGATACTTTCTGTGTTACGGCGCCGCATCAGGCACCGGCAGCTTTGTGCCATCTGGAAACAGGATGTAAACCAACTGATCCAAGTCAATGGGGGCAAAGTATGTTCTAACGAGGATAGGGATCTTCTCTCCGTCCTTCATGACCACCTGCATCTGGTTGCCATTGAAAATAGAGAAGTCAGCGCCTGGCATTACGCTAGTCAGATCCACGCTCATGGAGCGGAGCTTAAAGGAGGTAATCTGCACTTCCTCTGCGGTGTCTTTGCCATCCAGCGTCCAGCCTGTGGTTGCCTTCGCATAAAACGGTTCGGTACGATCTCTGCCTGGTCCTCTACGATTGCGAGATTCTTACCATCAACGATTTGGTATCCAAATGGTGCGGAGCAGGTAATAAACTCCCCACGCTCCATGCGGCACTGATAGCTCATACGTTGGTTTTTGGAGATGGAGATGGATTCCTCCTGGGCCAGAGAAGCGGAAACGCTCACCATCAGTTCTGAGGTGAGCGTTCCGGTGTCGATATTCTCTTTTTCAAATTTGACGGTCACACCCAGCGCGGAAAGTTCCCGCAGGGTGGCGAGACAGTCGCGGGTGTTCCGGGCAAATCGGGAGATGGACTTGACCACGATCTTATCGATCTTGCCCTTCCGGCAGTCTGCCATCAGGCGGTTGAAGTCCTCACGCTTATCCATCCGGGTGCCGGTCAGACCCTCGTCTGCGTAGATGTCCACCAGATCCCAGCCATCGTGGGCGTTGATCGCCTGCGTATAGGCCCGGATCTGGGCAGCGTAGGAATGGAGCTGGTCCGCAGAGTCGGAGCTGACCCGGCAATAGGCTGCTACCCGCAGGGTGTCTGGTCTCACTGCCTTGGGTGGGATTACTTGTACTTCAGCCATTTCTCATTCGTCTCCTTCCATCTTTTTTGGCAACGAAACCATACCACACCCCTGCGGGAATAGCCAGCACTATTCCCAAACAGTTCCGGGCCGGTATCGCTCCACGGACAGCCGTTTGGCCCTGGCCAGTTCTTCTTTGGTCAGCAGGCCGTCAGCTGCCATCCGTTCCCACAGGCCCACCGATAACAGGTAACGCAGTTCGTTTCGGATCTCCATCACGCAGCCTCCTCAAAGTAGCTCTCATCCTTGACTCGCCGGATAAACCGTTCTACCGCATAGATGCTGCTAGTGATAGGTATTTCGGGCAGCGCGGATTGAACATCCTGGAAGTAACGGCTGCCCTTGGCGGCTCGTTCATCCAAAATGGCGATGGCACAGGTGTCAGTCTCCAAGCGGATGGCTCGTCCGAACCCTTGCTTGAGTCTGATCTGCATCTCCGGCACAGCCACGGCCCGGATGAACGTGCGGAGATCAGGATAGTGGTGGGAATCGAACCCACAACCGCTGGTTGTCGGTAAGGATACATGATGGAAGTGTACTTTTCCTACTCTCAAAATTATAGGTTGAATTCATCCTATTTCAGCGTATAATAAAGGCAGAAGGAGTGTGATTGTATGATGATCAATTCCAACGCCTTGGTATCCATTACAGAGGCCAACCAGAATTTCTCTAAAGTGGCCCGTCTGGTGGATGAGCAAGGTTCTGCCGTCATTCTGAAAAATAATGTGCCCCGTTACCTGATCGTAGAATTCAGCCAGGCGGAGCAGATGCAGGCCGCCGAGGACGAAGATGTCATGCAGGTCTCGGCAAGACTCATTCAGCAAAACCGAGCGGCCTATGAGAAGCTGGCCAAATGAAGTTCTTGAGCAAACGCCAGGTCCTGCTGCTCCATCAGCACCTGGCGGATGAGACCGGCGGCAGTCCGGGGCTGCGGGACGAGGGGCTTCTGGACTCCGCCCTCAACGCACCATTTCAGGCGTTCGGCGACACCAGCGCCTATCCCTCCCTCCAGCAGAAGGCCGCCCGGCTCTGTTACGGTCTGGTGAAAAATCATCCGTTCGTAGACGGCAACAAGCGGATCGGCGCTCACACCATGCTGGTTTTTCTGGCAGTCAACGGCGTGGAACTGTCCTATACGCAGCAAGAGTTAGCCGATATCATACTCCAGGTGGCCGCTGGAGAAAAAGGCTACGAGGACCTGCTGGCGTGGCTTCTCGCACACCAGCTGTAAACAAAAAATTCCAGGGAGAGCCGCATATGTGCGGCTCTCCCCGGGTTGTCTTTAAGCGGTCTGCTCACTGAGCGTCTGATGTTCCTGCAGCACGGCTGCTTCTATCGTTCCGTAACTGGCGGGCTCCCGTTTCCAGTTGACACAGCCGATGAACTTGTAGTATATGTCCACCTGCTGGCTCTTGCTCCCATCCTCCGCTACCACCTTCTCATGCACCACGATCTTCTCAATCAGCTCGTTGAGAATGAGGGGTGTGAGTTCGGTGATATTGGTATACTTCCAGATTACTGGCAGAAAGGCCTCAATATTTTCGTAGATCTCCTCACTGTGGGCAATCTCCGCAGCCAGTTCCTCCCGTTTTCCTTCAACACCGCTTGCTCTCGCTCATAGCTCGGCGCCATGGACTGGTATCTCTCCTCGCTGATTTTCTCCAGGGCCGCATCCTCATAGAGCTTGGTTAGGATCTTAGACAGTTCTGCAATCCGCTTATCCGCCTTTTTTAGTTCCCGCCTGCACCGGTCTGTCTCCGCCTTCTTCTTTTCCGTCTTTGCGGCGATAAGCATGTCCATATATTCTCCCGTGTTGGTGTGGGCTATGATGGCATTGCGCCGGATGTCCTCCAACACCAGTTGGTTGAGTGTTTTCCAGCCGATGGCGTGGGAGGTGCAGCGCTCCTTGCCGTAATTCTTATAGACCCAGCAGGAGAACCCCGTATATCTTTCGTGCTTTTTATCGTAGCTCACATTTAGAGAGGAGCCGCAGTCGGCGCATTTCACCAGCCCCGCGAAGGGCTGCACCTCCCCCTTTCCGTTCTCCCGCCGCCGGGCTTTCATCATCTGATGCACCGTGTCCCAGAGTTCCTGGGTAATCAGGGGCTCGTGGGTATTCTCCGCTACCACCCACTCCTCCTCGGAGGCCTCCACCCGACGCTTGTCAAAGAAGCCCTTGGTCTTACTCCGGCCAAAGACCACCTTGCCCATGTAGACCGGATTATTGAGGATGGCC
This sequence comes from Intestinimonas sp. HCP28S3_D6, assembly GCF_052065695.1. Taxonomy (NCBI): domain Bacteria; kingdom Bacillati; phylum Bacillota; class Clostridia; order Eubacteriales; genus Intestinimonas; species Intestinimonas sp. HCP28S3_D6. Next base: position 6,658 of record NZ_JBQHTM010000050.1, on the reverse strand, counting down.
CGAACAGAGGTGGCATGCCAGTCAAAGGGCTTGCGCCAGTAGTCGCTGTTCTTGTAGTAGTCCGGATTGTTCTGGTTGAAATAGGCCTGAGGATTCAAGACGCCCCGTTCCCGCAGTATTTTGGTCATCCGCACATAGCCGATCCCATCGGCGAACATCTGGAAGATGTCCCGCACCACATCGGCGGCAGGCGGATCCACGATCAGGTGATGGCGGTCGTTGGGATCTTTCTGATAGCCGAAGGGTGCCCGGCTCCCGATGAACATGCCGCTTTTCACTCTGGCACGGTGCGCCGCTTTTGTCTTGGTGGAGGCCTGGCGGGCGTAGAAGGAGTTGATCACATTGGTGAAGGGCAGCACCAGATTGTCGATCCCGTTTTTGGAATCGATGTTTTCTGCCACCGAGATGAAGCGGACCCCCTTTTCCTCAAAGTAGTGTTCGATATACAGACCCATCTGCGCGTATTCCCGTCCGAACCGTGAGAGGTCTTTGACGATGACCAGGTTGATCTTTTCACTCTCGATGTCCTCCAGCATCCGTTTGAACTCCGGACGGTCGAAGTTGGTGCCGCTCCATCCGTCGTCGCAGTAGTAGCCACCGATTTCAATTTGATGCTCCTTGCAGTACTGAGTCAGCAGGGTTTTCTGCGTCTGAATACTCCCGGACTCACCCACGCTTCCATCGTCCTGACTAAGACAGCAGTAGATCGCCGCCGTTTCTTTTTCTTTCATAGCGTTCGCCTCCTTAGCAACACACAATACCGTTAATCCTCCTCCGTATCCATATCAGAACCCAATGAAGATTCCTTCGTAAATTTGTCTACTTCTGATGAAGAAAAGGACTCTGCAATCAGCCCTCCGATTTTTTCAAAGATATCCCGGTCGCCATTGTAGTGGCTGACGGTGATGTACTTGACCCCGCGGATCTCCGTCTCATGCTTCAGCGTATCGCCTTTAAATAAAAACATTGTATTTCCTCCATATTTCACATGGTCTGCTGCCAGTTTTGTTCGTCTTTATGATCGTCCTCCTTGTGACCGAGGGCGATTTTCTTTTGTCGTTCCTGCCGGAGCGTTTTGGTGTCAGTGTGCTGGTGCATGGTGGTGGCATCCCTTATGGAATCAGAATCCTGATCACGCTCCAGAGAGCGGCCAAGCCGGACCAGATCACCTGCAAGACCACCATACCCACCATCGTTCCCAGCAAAATCAGGGACAGCCATATCATGACCGACATCGCGGTTCCCAGGCTGGGCGGAGAAACAGAAAACTCTTTCTTTTTCCCAGCCTGTCGCAGCAGCACCTGTATCTCTGCCACATCCCGCGCCAGTTCCTCCATCTGTGCCTGGGTGGGACACGGCTCCCTCCCGCTGGAAACCTCCCGCAGAAGGGCTGTTTGGGCCACCGTGTGCCGCTCCAGCTCGCCCAGCCGTTGGATCAGTTCCTGCCACTCCTCTTTGCCGGGACAGTTCTGCGGCATCATAGACTGCGGAGCGTTCCTCCGCTTCAATTCCTCCATGGACAATCGCTGCCCGGATTCTGAACTCATATTCCATGACCTCCTTGGTGTACTTTTCCTCGTGGAGCCGGTCGTCCCGGCACTTCATTCCCTTGGGTATGGTGTAGGTGATGTTCTTCCGGCTGTCCGTCCAGCGTACTTCATAGCCCTCACTTTTCATCAGAGCAATAAACTCTTCCTTGGTGGAGGCATACCGCATGCACTGGTCAATGGTGTTCATGAGACGAAACTTCCAGCTCTCGCCCTTCACTGCAGAGCGGTACTCTCTGGTGCTCATCCGCTTTTGTTTGACCTGCTTCTGCGGCGGCGGAAGGATCTCCAAGCCATGGGCAACGCATATTTTATCGTTGGCCATCCGATGGGCCTGCAGGTCGGCGGCACTCTGGTGGAGCTTCTTACCATCCCGAAAACTCACACTGTTCACCACCAGGTGATTGTGGAGATGCTCTGTGTCCACATGGGTGGCTACCAGCACCTCGAAGTTAGGGAACTCCCGCTGGACCAGCTCCAGCCCCATGGCATGAACCTCCTGTGGGGACAAATCATCCTGCTTGTCAAAGGACTGCACGAAGTGGTAGTATTGTCGGCCGTCTGTCTTATGGAACCGCTCCTTGGTGAGCTGCATCTCGGAGCAGACACTTTGAGCGGTGCAGTTCCATCCGGAGACAAGCTGCCGACCTTCCCATGTGGTTTTCTCCCCCTGCTGAACGTATCTCAGCACACCGCCCAGAGCGCCTCTGCCGCCGCCACGATTTTTGATTGCGGTGAAGGTCGCCATCAGGTCACCTCCCGTAGGAGTTCCCGAAGCTGTTCATAGATCTTTCCGTAATTCTCTGCCAGCGCGTCACCTTTCACAACTGTTACCCGTCCCATGTTGGCCAGGGTGGTGATCTGATTCAGGTTTCGCCCCTGGGCTTTCAGTTCGGACAGTACCTGCTCCAGCCCTTCTACTCGCACAATCTTTTTTCCCAGTCCACTGTAGCACAGGTAATCGGTGACCGTCAGGCCAGCGACTTTGGCCCGTTCCTGAATGGCTTTTTTGATTCCGGACGTCACTCGAAGGGTGATGATCTCCGTCTTTTTTACTCTCTGCATTGCTCCTCCTTTTCCCCCTCAGGGGCCGGGCACGGGGCAGCGCCCCGAAACTGTGCATGGCGTATAGCCGGGCGCGATGCTTGCCCTCCCCGAAGGGAGGAATCCGTATCCCCGGCCCCCGCCGCGCCCTCTCCGGACGGTTGGTCAACGGCAGCAGGGTCGATAGGGACGATTTCTCCGGCACCTTCCAAATCGACACTATCGGCACGATTCAGTTCAATCACACGCTTGCCGTTGCTTCGGCGGACCACTGCAGCAATTCCGTTCTTCCTTAGGGCCTCAACGCTTTGCAGGATCAGCCTTGAAATCTTTTTGGGCGTTACCCCTTCTGTCTTATCAGGGTCGATCTTTTCGGAGAGCTCCGTGGGAGTGCCGATAAATATGGTTCTGGTGCTCATAAATGCAGAGAGGAGAATGACAATCCGATCCTCGCACAGTACGGGCTCTTCTCTGCTGTCCGAAACCAGTTCCCACACATTTTCCTCGCCGCGTCGAATCTCCAGTTCCCGGTATTCGATGTCCCGGCCCACGCAGGTCAGTCTGGCCCTGCCGTTGCCACGCTTTTCTTCCACCAGCGTGAAGCTGGAATCCACTGCACCGCTGATGGCAGTGGTCCCGGAGATCCGGTGGAACACATCTTCCGCCTTTTCTTTGCGCAGATGATGGTTGAGCAGGATAGCGATGCCGTGCTTGTCTGCCAGCCGCTTGAGTACAGACAGATCCCGGTAGTCATTGGCATAGGTAGCGTCGTGGATCGGACGGACCATCTGCAGGGTATCGATGATGACCAGCACGGTGTCCGGATGAGCGGTGAGGAATATTTCTACCTGTTCCTCCAGTCCCTGACCGATGAGGGCGCACTCTGTGCAGAAGTGGACGCTGTCCGGTGCGTCCTCCGTAATCTCAAACAGCCGGTTCTGAATGCGGAGGATAGAATCCTCCAGACAGAGATAGAGCGTGGTGCCCTGCTTGGTGGTCATGTTCCAGACCGGCTCTCCCTTGGCAACTGTCACCGCCAGCCACAGAGCAAGCCAGGACTTGCCCACCTTCGGAGAGCCAGCCAGGATGTGCAGGCCCTGAGAGATCAGCGTGTCCACCACGAAGTTGATCGGCATCAGCGGCAGGCTCATCAGGCTCTTGCCGTCGATGGTTTGCAGTCGTTTTGTTTTACTCATTAGGATCATCCCCTTGTAAAAAGATAAGGACAGAGACCACGCGGCCATCGTGGCTCTTGTCCTTTCACTTGATTATTGGGGGGATTTTGATAAAATGAGAATATCGTAAGACAGGCGAAAAACAGATATAGGACAGAGGGGGTGGACCTATGCCACTGGGGATCAGGCAAAACAACAATCTCCTGCACCTGACCGTGGATGTCTGGCAGAATCAGATCTTTTTCCATGAGACCGTCTACCCAGCTGGCCACTTTGCCGCCGAGCTGTTGAATGTCCCCGAGGAGACCATGCAGGAATTGGTCACCTACGGCGGGACCATCAGCCATCAGGTGGAGGCCCTGGCCTTGGCCGGGCGGGGTGGATTTATCAAACTGCTGGACGGGACTCGTGCCTCTCTGGAGAAGCTGCTGGATGCCCTGTGGCAATGTCCACCGTACAGCCTGATGGACAAAGGGCAGGAGCAGCACACACTGGAGGTGATGTTTTCCCCGGCTTCCCACAACGATCTGCTGAAGCCGGCTTCGCCTGCTCGGGAATTTTTCTTCCGCTATCTGGTCGCTGGCTTCAGCATCCCTTTGGGCATCCAGCACTTTGCTGTGGCGGCACGATATTTTGAGGAGGGCTATCTGCGGCGGCTGAAGAAGCGGACGGAGACCTACTTCGCCATGGCCGCCCACGACTGCTTCAACAGTGAATGGTTCTGGAGTATGATGCGGGATTTTCCGGTACCGGATGTTGAACCATTCACTATCACACCTGAGCTTAGATCCTCCTATGTCTTTGCCAGACACCCGAAACAGGAAAAGGAAACCGTATTTGTGAATCGGTATTTCTTTGACCGTGCCATCAGCTTCTACATCTTTGACCTGATGAACGGACTGCAGCACGGCCATGCGCCCAGCCGGTGCTGCGGCTGCGGCACATACTTTCTCACCACCAACGGCCACATGCCAAAATACTGCGATGGGATTGCGCCTCAGGATCCCCGCATGACCTGCCGGCAGTACGGCGCCATGATGCGGCAGAAGGAGCAAAACAAACAGCACCCTGTCTACCGCCTGTTCACCACCCGCACCAACACCATCCGCAAGCACCACCAGAGAGGAAAAATCTCCGACGAGCTGCGCAATGAAGCACTGTATGTAGCGGAGTGCCTGCGGGATAAGGCGCTCATGGATAACGACTATGCCGCCAACGGCTATGCACACGACATGGAGCAGGAAGCACTTTATGCTCAGGCGAGAGCACGCCTTGCCCGGGAGGACGGGCCATGAGCATGTACCGCTGTGAAGATCTCTGTCTGAGTAACGAGGAGCTTGCCACACGGATGCAAGACGGCGATCCAGAGGCCGCCACGCTCCTGCTTTCCCAGAATGAGGGATACCTGACCATACTGGCCAGAAGCTACTGTGAACAGTTTTTCCAGCATTCCCTGGTGGACGATCTCAAGCAGGAGGGGGCGCTTGCATTGCTGGACGCGGCACGGCGGTTTGACCCATCTATGGGAACCAGGCTGCTAACCTACGCCACTCCCGCCATTGAGACGGCCATGCGGGACTGCGCCGCCCAAAGTTCTTTTTCTCTGTTCCTCCCACTGGACCGCTATTACCAGCTGCGTCAGGTTGCTTTTCTCTGCGCCACACACGAGCAGAACACTGGAATAGATCTTCTGGCCACCATTCAAGAAAAGTTGGCAGTCTCCACCAAAGTGGCCAAGCGTTTGCTGGAAGAATACCGTACCGTGTTTCAAATTGAATCGTTGGGTGAGCGTGTCTTTGATCTTGGATATGGCGGCGATCCTGCCAGAGCCTACGACCACTTCATGCGCCGGACGCTGCTCCTCCAGCGTATGGAGGAGGTTCTGAGCCCCAGAGAACTGAATTTGGTGCGCTGTTATCTGGGAATTGGCCAGCCCAACGAGCAGGGCATTACCTTTCAGGAGCTGGCCATCCGGCTTAACTACAACGGCCCCAGCGGCGCGGAGAAAGCCTACAAGGGTGCCATCCGGAAATTGAGGAAGCGCCTAAACGGTGGTACATACGGCCAGTGGACCTCTATTCAGAAGGCGATTCAAAACGCTCGCCGGGAGGCCTGCGAAGTAAAGGCGTACAGTTCACCTCAGGCTACATGGATGGATGAACAGAAGCTGGTTCATGGCTTTTTGTGTAAAACCGATGGAGTCTAATCCCCGGTAGGCGCTCTGCCCTCCGGCGGCTCTGTTGAGGTGTCCGATTAGGAAAACGGCGCATCCGGTACGCTCGGCAATCTCGGCCAGGCGGCGGGCGGCTGTGAGGTAGTTACTTGCTGTTCGGTTGTCGGGGCTACGGGGCGGCAATCGGAATTGCGGGGAGTCCTGCGGCGGTGCGGCTCCCTTTTCTCCTGTGAGAAGTTCCACGGCTTCGGTAAAGCTCTTACCGAAAAACTCCATGATAAAAGCAATGGGGCCGCCGCCGCGGCTTACGCTGTGGCGATACCATTTGTTGCCCTGGGCGATCAAGCTGTCGTGCCGTTTCCATCGGTATTCCTGTCCGGCGCGTTCCAGCGGGTCCCCCTGCGATTGCAGGAACAAAACAAGGTCAGCTTGATTCGCCCGGTCTATCTGTTCTTGGGTGTAGTACATGACTGATACCTCGCTTTCTGTGGTTGAATTGTTTATGGTTTTCGGTATCATTAAAGTGCAGCAGATATTTTTCAATCTGTCAAAAATCCATTATCTATTCTGGCTCTCTGCATACTGAATTTTTTTGATTTTTGGTCGATAATGTGTTTGTCAAACGAAAATGTGAGCAAAAGGGCCCCAAAAAAGTGAGCACCTTCAGCACCAGATTTCATGTCGTGAGCAATGTTTTTCCCAAGTACCAAATGCTCACC